>JAIHVJ010000129.1 GCA_022720335.1 Collinsella sp. | reverse complement strand
CCAGACGGCGCGCGCCTCGGGCATGGAGCAGTTCCCGCTGCCCTACGTGCTCACCAACTGCCATAACTCGCTGTGCGCCGTGGGCGGCACCATCAACGAAGATGATCACGTCTTTGGCCTCTCGGCTGCCAAAAAGTACGGCGGCATCTTCGTTCCGCCCCATATCGCGGTCATCCATTCCTTTATGCGTGAGAACTTCGCGGGCTGCGGCAAGATGATCCTGGGTTCCGACTCGCACACCCGCTATGGTGCCCTGGGTACCATGGCCGTGGGCGAGGGCGGCGGCGAGCTGGCAAAGCAGCTGCTGCGCGACACCTACGATGTCGCCTATCCCGGCGTCGTCGCCATCTACCTCACGGGTTCCCCGCGCCCCGGCGTCGGCCCGCACGACGTGGCGCTCGCCATCATCCGCGCCGTCTTTGCCAAGGGCTACGTCAAGAACAAGGTCATGGAGTTCGTGGGCCCCGGCATCGCGAGCATGACGACTGACTATCGCAACGGCGTCGACGTCATGACCACCGAGACCACCTGCCTGTCGAGCATCTGGGCAACCGACGAGGACACGCACGCGTTTTTGACCATGCACGGCCGCGGCGACGACTACCGCGAGCTCAAGCCCGCCGATGTCGCCTACTACGACGGCTGCGTCGAGGTCGACCTGTCGAGCATCAAGCCCATGATCGCGCTGCCGTTCCATCCTTCCAACGGCTTTGAGATCGACGAGCTCAACGAGAATCTCGAGGACATCCTTCACGAGGTGGAGCTCGAGGCCGCCAAGATCGGCGAGGGCAAGACGCACTTTAGCCTGCTCGACAAGATCGTCGACGGCAAGCTGCACGTGCAGCAGGGCGTTATCGCCGGCTGCTCGGGCGGCAACTACGACTCCGTGGTCCAGGCTGCCCGCGTGCTCAAGGGCGCCAACACCGGCTGCGGCGAGTTCTCGCTGTCGGTCTATCCCACGAGCCAGCCCGTGGCGCTCGAGCTTACACGCCGCGGCTATATCTACGACCTTATGGAGGCCGGCGCGATCGTGCGCACGGCATTCTGCGGCCCGTGCTTTGGCGCCGGCGACACGCCTGCCAACAACGGCCTGTCCATTCGCCACACCACGCGCAACTTCCCCAACCGCGAGGGTTCCAAGCCGGGTAATGGCCAGCTGAGCGCCGTGGCCCTGATGGACGCCCGCTCCATTGCGGCGACGGCTGCTAACGGCGGCGTCCTGACGCCGGCGACCGACCTGCCCGAGGACACCTGGGACGAGGCCTGCGAGTACACCTTTGACGATGCGCCGTACAAAAAGCGCGTGTACTGGGGCTTTGGCAAGGCGGAGCCTGCCGACGAGCTGGTCGAAGGCCCCAACATTAAGCCGTGGCCCGCGATGGAGCCGCTCGGCGACGATATTCTGCTCAAGGTGTGTTCCAAGATCATGGACCCGGTCACCACGACCGATGAGCTCATTCCCTCGGGCGAGACGAGTTCCTTCCGCTCCAACCCGCTGGGTCTGGCCGAGTTTACGCTGAGCCGCCGCGACCCGGCCTACGTGGGCCGCTCCAAGGAGGTCGACGCCGTGGAGAAGCGCCGCGTTGCCGGTGAGGCCGCGGGTGACCTGGCCGCGCTCGATGCCGAGCTTGCCGGTGTGTTTGAGGCACTGGCCGGCGCAGGTGTCGCGGCCGATGCCAAGGCGACCGAGTACGGTTCTATGCTCTACGCCAAGAAGCCCGGCGATGGCTCTGCCCGCGAGCAGGCCGCAAGCTGCCAGCGCGTGATCGGCGGCCTGGCCAACATCGTCCACGAGTACGCCACCAAGCGTTATCGCTCCAACGTGATGAACTGGGGCATGGTGCCCTTCCAGATGGAGGCCGAGCCCAACTTCGAGGTGGGCGACTACGTCTTCGTGCCGGGTATCCGCGCCGCGCTTGACGGCGACCTCAAGAACATTGCTGCCTACGTGGTGCGTGCCGATGGTGCGGTTGAGCAGATTGAGCTCTACATCGCCGACATGACGGTCGAGGAGCGCGCCATCGTCAAGGCCGGCTGCCTGATCAACTACAACAAGTTCAAGGCCGCTGCCGAGTAACTCTGCTGTACGCCCCGGACACACCTTTCCCTCGTGCTCACGCGCTTCGCGAGGGTCGCCCGAGGGAAAGGTGTGTCCGGGGCTACCGCGACGTTCTCGTTGGGTCTTGTGGGACGCTAAAAATGGACCGGGGTTGGGGCCGCCTCTTTGATGGGGCGGTTAAAGTGTAGTTCTCTGGTCTCATTATTTGGATTTTTCTTATAATGGTGGTGACCGTATTTTGGGGGTTGCCATGAGACGACGTTCGTTTACCCTGTTGTTGGTGTTGGCTTTTGCCGTTGCCGGTGTGGGGGTTTGGCTGTTTGGGACCCTGATTGTCTCCGGCCCTAGCGGCGTTGAAGATGCGAAAAAAGTTGCCGACGTTGTTGCCTCGGTTCCCTTGCAGCTGGTCGAGGATGCTGCAAAACCCGACGAGCAAACGCTTGATATCAAAGAAACTCCGTCGATTTTGGGTATCGGCAACTATCCGATGATCGAGCTGGGTGCCATGCGATATGCCAAAGACCAAACCAAGATCCAACAGGCGATGCAGCTGCTGAATGGGCGATCGTTCAAGCGTTGGAACGGTCGGGCGGACTATGACCGAAAAAATGGCCAGATGATCGGCGGCTACTATACCGATTTGGAGTTGTTCTCATCCGATGGCAAGAAGTTGGTTGGCGTCCATTACAACCCCGGTTTTGCACGAGCGGACGGTGGTGACGGCGTTTATCTGCAGGACGGCGGTGTCACCTACATACTCGAAGGCGACCAAAAGCCGGTGATCGATTTTTTGGACCGGTGCACGGGCGAAGCGCGCGTCCAAACATGCCTCCCCGATCCGCAGGCCGCCCGGGACAGCGGTTCAGCGCGAAGTTGGCTCTTCGAAGACGAGGTTCCCGAACTATCGTCAAGCTAAGAACATGCCGAAACCACCACATTGGGGACAGGCACCTTTGTGGTGGTTTTCGTATGTCTCGATTTGTAACAGATAGACCCTTATTTGCCGAGTAACTGTTACAGATCGAGACAAACGACCGCCGTCAGTCGCTTCATCTCAATCTGAACCACCACATTGGGGACAGGCACCTTTGTGGTGATGGGGCACAAGCCAAAAAGTTGCTGCACTTGTTGTGCGGCATTCTAATGAACATCTCTACAGGATTTCATCCAGTCTGGCGGGTTTGGTTGTTTTGGGGATGCCGAGTTTGGATGATGCGAAATCGTCAACATTTTCTTTGATCCCATCCTTGGTATAGACGGTGACCATATAGGTGCTGTGTCCGAATTCGCTCTTGTCGCGTATTGCCCAGGCCTGCCAGTAGGCGGCCCCGCCTTGCCCGTTGATTATTCCGATGCGGCGGAGTTCTGTTCGCTTTAATTTCTGGTTGCTATAGATGGTTCGACCGTCCTCCTCGGTGAGCCCGCACTGCTCGAGTAGCTTGTCGAGGACTTGGTTCATGTGGCGCTCATCGGTGTTTGGTGCGTAGTCGTAGGCGAGGGTGATGGAGTCGAGTGGCTGGTCGTCGATCAGATAGTTTAGCGCCTGAGGTTCAAGGCAGAAATGGGGGGAGCATCCGTCGATCTGACCGAGCAGTGGCAACTTTGACTGCCAAAATCCGGTGGGAATTCTATCTTCGTAAAACACGCCGCGGCAGATAAAGGAGAGCGAGGTGGCACGCGAGCCGGCGTCGACCATCCCGCACAAATCGAAGGGCGAGGCGATACCGAGGGAAAAGGGCGTGATGACGATAAGGAAGAGCATCACGATGGGTACGGCGAGAATGGCGATGACGTTGCGACCGGTGGAATGAGACGGCTTCATATGATCTCCCCGAAACAAAAAGCTGTTGAGGATAGATAGAAATAGATAAATTCAGATAACAAATTAAGTTTAATCTCATGGCGCGAGATGGTCGACCGTTAGCGTCGAAAACCACCACAAAGGTGCCTGTCCCCTTTGTGATGGTGAGGAGCGCGCGGCTTCTTTTGGTAATAGTGTTAGCTGGCGGTATCATTAGTGCAGGTGGCGAAGGTTTGCATTGTGAGGTGCTTTGCTGTGAGAAGTCCTGCCCGTATTGGATTGATTGTTTTGGCGCTTGCGATCGCTGTGGTTGGCGCGGGCGCTGTCGGTATGGCATTTCTACCTGCTGCGGTGACGGAGCCGGTGGTCAAGCCTGTGACTCAATCTGTCGAACTTCTGACCGGCGACGACAAGCCCGAGACCATTACCGTTGATTTTGATGAGCAGCCGGCTGTGCTGGGTATTAGCAATTATCCGCGTATTCAGCTTGGGGCCATGCGCTATACCACGGATACAAGCCTGATCGATAGGGCGTCCGAGCTACTCAAGGGCAAAACATTTAAGCGCTGGTACGGATATGCGTCCTATCGGGCAAAAGCGAACGACATGGTTGGCGGATGCCACTCTTCTATCGAGCTGGACACTGCAAACGGCGCAAAGTTATGTGATGTCTCGTACGATCCGGGCTACGAGGGCAATGAGGGTCCGGGCATCTACATCATGGACGGCGATGTCGCCTATGTCATGGAGGGCGACCAGACCGAGCTCAACGATTTTATGGGTCAGTGTATCCAAGATGCCTATAAACAGACCTGCTTGCCTGACCCGCAGACTGCACGCGATAGTGGGTCTGCCCGTACATGGCTGTTCGAGGATGAGATGCCCTGGACCGTCGAATCGGGAAGTATGGGTTCGGCGAAGGAGTAGAGACCGCGACCACCACAAAGGTGCCTGTCCTCTTTGTGGTGGTTTTCGGTCTGTCTCGATCTGTAACATCTTGGCCGCTAAAAGTGGGCCTGGTGTTACAGATTTAGATTTTTGATCCGGGTGTTTTCTGTTCGTCTCAATCTATAACATCTGGAGCCATAAACAGTCGCTAGATGTTACAGATTGAGATAGTAAGGGGACGAGGCCGTAGCGGGTGAGCGCACCTGCCCCCTATCTTTCAATCACTCAGAAAATCTTATATATAGAGACTTAGATTTATGTATAAGATCGCGCAAAGCTGGCAACAATACTTCTCGAACAACGTGAAGCCGCCCCGTAGGGCGGCCGCCCCAAGAGAGGTGATTCCATGAGAATCGATAAGCTAGCAATGACGTCGCGCGAGGCGTTGCAGACCGCCATGAGCACGGCTGCCGACGCGCAGGCCGGTGCGGTGGAGCCGATTCACCTGCTGTCCGCCCTGCTTGGTGCCGGCGAGCGCAATATCTCCGTGATCATCGAGCGCATCGGTGCCGACCCGGCCCAGCTCGCACGCTCCACACAAGATGCCATCGACCACGCGCCCAAGGTTTCGGGCGAGGGCCAGCAGAT
>JAIHVJ010000128.1 GCA_022720335.1 Collinsella sp. | reverse complement strand
TTGCCGTTGGCGGAAGCGGCGCCGTTTACGTGATCGCGGGCGTAGATTACGCCGTGGACGATGGCCAGACCGGCGGCATCTGCGGCGCGGGCGCAGGTGCCCTGGAAGTCCTCGGCCTCGCGGGCGCGCAGCTGCTTGAGCACATAGTCTGCCACGGCCATCTTGCCGGGAGGGTTGCCGATGCCGGTGCGGATACGGCTAAAGTCGCGGCTGCCCATCTTGTCGATGATGGAGCGCAGGCCGTTGTGGCCGGCGTGGCCACCGCCCACCTTGACGCGCACGTCACCGGCGGGGATGTCGAGCTCGTCGTGAATCACGAGTAGCTCCTCGGCCTTGATCTTGTACTCGCGGCAGAGCTTGGAGATGGGGCCGCCCGAGGTATTCATATACGACTGCGGCTTGACCAGCACGATCTGGCGCTTGCCACCCTCTTCCTCGGGGTCGTTGATGTTGATGAGCGCGACCTCGGCACCGGCCTGGTTTTTCCAGTACGTGACGCCGGCCTGACGGGCCAGCTCGTCGATCGCCTTAAAGCCGGCGTTGTGGCGGGTCTCGGCATATTCCTCGCCCGGGTTGCCAAGCCCGGCAACCATGCGAATTTTAAGCGGCTGTGCAGCTGCCATGTTTGTCCTTTCGTCGATTTGTCGCCTGCTATGGTGAGCGACCCTGTTGCCGCTGTCAAATGGAGGGCGATTGAGGTTATTTGGGGGGGCGTTTGGCGGCCGTCGAAAGCCGAGATGGACAGTTAGTTCAGATACGTATAAATCCTGAGGCGCCGAATTGCTCAATTCAATGCTGTGGCGCCGTTTTGGCGCTTTAGTTAGTCCAAATGACGCTGTTTTGAAGTCTACTCGGCCTTCAAATGGGGCGAATGGTATAGAGATGACTGCAAAATAGCCTAATTCAATGTGTCCATTTATACGTATCTGAACTAACTGTCCAGCCCTGCCCGACGGCGCACGGCAGATTCGCCGTTTAGACCGGCGCAAGGCCGATTCCGGCCCGCAGAGCGTTGAGCCAAGCGGCCTGACGCTTGCGATAGCCCTTGATACGGTAGCGGAATCGCACTCCCGCGAGTCGATGCATCGTTTGGGCGAAGGCTTCGAGTGCAACAAGGTCTTTCATTTGGTCGCGATTGATAACCAGGACGTGGATGCCCATTGCCTTGAGGCCATTATTTCGATTGCCATCGTGGATGCGAGCGTTTTGAAGCTCATGCCCAATTCCGTTGTATTCGTTGTCGACACCGGCTGCCGGGCAGTATAAGTCGCAGATGGCGTAGGGGATGCCCGAGGACATGTTGACAGCAAGGGTGTCGAAGTCGACTCGATAGTTGAGTAGCAGGCCGCCCATGGGCAGGCTGCAACACCCAAATCCGCCAAAGCGCATGGGCGCTCCGAGAACGGCAAACATTAGGGATTCGGCTGGGGATGCAGATCCGGGTCGGGCAAGTTTGACGGCTGTGCGAAACGAGGTATATGAGCTGCTTTTGGCGAACCGCACGATCGCCTCGAGCTCCTCGATGGTCGTGGCTGGCTCGCATTTGTAGTGTGCCTGTTCGTAGCGGGTTTCGTTTTGCTGCTCGGTCACCGACTGGTCGCTCCGGCAATCGAGGTCGTTCGTCGCTTCGAAGTCTTCGACCTTGGGCCAGATGTCGTCATAGGCGATGGGGTAGGTTGCCTCGGGTGGAAGGGAATACGTTCCGAGCAACTCCATGAGAAGCATTAAGGTTTTGGGAACCGATTCATTTTTGGAACACAGCAGCGCCGTCATGGCAGGGGATGTGGCGTAGATGTCAGCCTCGATGTGCATAATCGCCCCTTCGGGAAGCGGGGCAGAGAGAATATGCTGAAGAAGTCGCTTGTCGGGACGCCTGTTGTCTTCGTTTGAAACGAGAAGATCGAGCAGCTCGGAATCGTCTTCATTCCAAGCATCGAGCATCGAAAGCGCGTCAAAGTCTATGGCGTCATTATTGGGGATGCAGCCAGCCAGAGCTTGTGATTGCTGCCCGCCGTCGATGGAGTCCCATGGAAGTGCAGAGTACGCCCGTCGTGCGCGGCGGATCGCGCGGAGGGCGGAGAGATGTGAAATCACGGTCGTCATAACTACAAGGTACTAAGCCGCTGGCGAAACGCGGTCGCCGCGTCGTTCTTTTCGCTCAGTGGGGTGTTGTGTGCCATGAACGGCTGGGTGTTATGAAGTCGGAGGAATTGGTTGAGGGGATTGCGGGAAATTGAGCTCTGCCGCGAGGGTTGACGACAACTGCTGGACAGTTAGTTCAGATACGTATAAGGCATCGCGCGTTCGAGGCGTTTTTAAGGGCCTTCGAGGACGATTTGAGGGTAAATGTGCAGCGGTTGTGCTCGAAAACGATGAGTTTCGGGCGGCATGACGTCCGCCGGGGAGCTCAGAAGGCTCCGAACGGCCCTCTGGGGCTTTAAATAAATACGTATCTGAACTAACTGTCCAAGGCTGGTTGACGAGGGATAGAAAAAGGGTCGGAAGCGAGCTTCCGACCCTTTAAAAACATCGAAGATGATGTGATGCGCAGCAGATTACAGCGCGAAGTCGCCGCCGACGAGCGTGGAGACGGGCTCCTCGTGGTAAACGGCGGAGATGGCCTGGGCGAACTCCTCGGCAACCGAGATGGTCTTGATCTTGCCGCCGACCTCGACGGGAATGGCATCGGTGACGACGCACTCGACGATGGGGGCGTCGTTCAGACGCTCGATGGCCGGACCGGAGAAGATGCCGTGGGTGGCGCAGACGTAGATGTCGCCAGCGCCCATAGCCTTGAGCTCCTTGACGTTGGCGCACAGGGTGCCAGCAGTGTCGATCATGTCGTCGTTGATGATGCAGGTCTTGCCCTTGATGTCACCGATGATACCCATGACTTCGGCGGCGTTGTGGCGCGGACGGCCCTTGTGGGCGATGGCCAGGTCGCAGCCGAGCATGTCGGACAGCTTCTTGGCGGCCTTGGCGCGACCCACGTCGGGGGAGACGACGACCAGGTTGTCGGTGTCGAAGTGCATGTCGTTGTAGTACTGGCCAAACAGCGGCAGTGCGGACAGGTGGTTAACCGGGATATCGAAGAAGCCCTGGATCTGGCCCTGGTGCAGGTCGAGGGTGATGATGCGGTTGACGCCGGCGCGCTCGAGCAGGTTGGCGACGAGGCGGGCGGTGATGGGCTCGCGCGGGCCGGCCTTGCGGTCCTGGCGGGCATAGCCGTAGTGGGTGATGACGGCGGTGATGGAGCGGGCGGATGCGCGCTTGGCAGCGTCGGTGGCGATGAGCAGCTCCATGAGCATGTCGTTGACGTTGCCGCCGGCCACGGACTGAATCAGGAAGACGTCGGCGCCGCGGACGGTCTCGTCGTAGCGGGCGTAAATCTCACCATTGGCGAACTGCTTTAGCGTAAGGCCCGAAAGCTCGACCCCAAGGTACTCAGCGATCTTCTGAGCGAGGGGACGGTTGGAGGAACCGGAATACACGCGGATGGACTTGCGCATATTCTCCGACTTCTCGGGATCATTAATCGGCATTACCCTTCTCCTTTATATCGAATGCCATATAGATGCCTTGTTGCATTGTAACCGCGCGACGGGGTTAATCGGGTCTTGATAACGTCTTTACCGTCAACGGACACGAACCGACCACTCATCCGGTTGCGCAGGTCACGATAGAAAAAGGAGCCGCCCCCATGGGAACAGCTCCTTAGATGCTTGGTAAAACGTTATACCTCGTCGTCCTCGTGCAGACGGCGGCGGTAATCGGCGGCCCAGCCCTCAATGTTTACCTGGCGGGCACGACCCAGGCCAAGTGCGTCGGCCGGGACCGGCTCGGTGATGACGGAGCCGGCGGCCACGAGCGCGCCGTCGCCGATCTGGGCAGGCGCGACCATCATGGTGTCGGAACCGATGAAGGCGTCCTTGCCGATGACGGTCTTGTGCTTGTGCACGCCGTCGTAGTTGCAGGTGATGGAGCCCGCGCCCACGTTGACGCCGGAGCCCATGGTGGTGTCGCCGATGTAGGACAGGTGCGGCACCTTGGAGCCCTCGCCGATCGTGGACTTCTTGATCTCCACGTGCGTTCCGGCCTTGGATCCGTCGAGCATGTGGGTGCCCGGGCGCAGGTAGGCGCGCGGGCCGCAGTCGACGCCGTTCTCGATGACGGCCTCGATGGCGATAGTCTCATCGATGACGCAGCCGCTGCCGACGGTGGTGTCGGTGAGGCGGCTGTTGGGGCCAAGCTGGCACTCCTCGCCCACGGTGACGTGGCCGATCAGGTGCGTCTGCGGCCACACGACGGTGTCACGGCCGATAACAGCGTCGGGGCCGATCCAGGCCTGCGTGGGATCGATGAACGTGACGCCCTCGGCCATCCAGTGCTCGTTGATGCGGTCGCGCGCGATGGCGGTGAGCTGCGCGAGCTGAATGCGGCTGTTGACGCCCAGGCCGTCGCGGTAGTCATCGCAGTGGAAGATGGAGACCGCCTGGCCGTGACCCTTGAGGATTTCGAGCATGTCGGGCAGGTAGTACTCGGACTGCGCGTTGTCGTTGCCGATCTCGTTAATGTGGGCGGCGAGCTGCGCGCCGTCAAAGGCGTAGCAGCCGGCGTTGCACTCGAGCAACGTGGCGGCCTGCTCGGGCGTGCAGTCCTTCTGCTCGATGATACGCTCGATCTGACCATCGGCGCCCAGCTTGATGCGGCCGTAGCCGAAGGGGTCGGGCGGGGTCATGGTCATGACGGTGCAGGCGAGCTCGCCGGTGGCGACGGTTTGCGCGAACTTGGCGACGGTGTCGGCGGTGATGAGCGGCAGGTCGCCGTTGAGCACGACGACGGGGCCTTGCGTGATGCCGCAGGCCTCGAGCGCGACCTTCACGGCGTGACCGGTGCCCAGGCGCTCGGTCTGCTCGACGCACTCGACCTTGGTGGCGCTGCTGGCGTAGGCGCCGTCGATGAGGGCGCGCATCTCGTCGGCGTGGCTGCCGATGACGACCACGACGCGGCTGCAGCCGGCCTTGATGGTGGCGTCGACGATCCACTGAACCATGGGCTTGCCCAGGATCTTGTGCGAAACCTTGCAGTGGTTCGACTTCATGCGGGTGCCCTCGCCGGCAGCGAGGATAATTGCGGTTGCGTCCATGTGATCTCCTGTTACGTTATAGAGACGTGTGTTTGGAAACGATACACGGCGCAATATGATACCGCAGGCATATGATGAGCGCGTAACGATTGGATTGCGGCGGTTGAGGCTTGCGCCGCCGGTGCCCGTGGACAACATACGAGAGGAGTTTGGCGGCGAGCCCGTCGCGGCATTCTCGATGTCGCATCCGGCTGTGCCGGCACTCTATATAGTGCTGACGCTGGGGCTCACCATGTTCTCGATGCAACCGGTGCTGATCGCGCTGTCGCTTGCGGGCGGGCTGGCGTATGGATTTGCGACGCGTGGGGCTGCCCGCACGCTGGGCGCACTTCGCTGGCAGCTGCCGGTGATTTTGATTATCGCGCTGGTCAATCCGCTGTTTAGCGCTTCGGGTTCGACGGAACTGTTCCGTATTGGCATGCGCGCGGTGTATCTGGAAAGCATGGTATACGGCCTGTGCATGGGTGGGCTGTTTGTGGCGAGCGTGCTGTGGTTTGAGGCCGCGGCGTCGATGCTCGAATACGACAAGGTACTCGCGCTGCTGGGTAACGCCGCGCCGGTGATCGCGCTCATGATCTCGATGTGCATGCGGCTTATTCCACAGTTTTTGCGCCGCGGCCGCACGGTGCTGGCGGTGCAAGATGCGATTGATGTGCCGGGCCGCGCGCCGGCCGACCCCGTGCGCTCGCGCCTGCGGGCATCGAGTGCATTGATGGGCTGGGGCATGGAAGATTCGTTGGAGCGCGCGGACGCGATGCGCTCGCGCGGGTGGGGCGCCGCGACGCGTCGTACGACGTATGCGCGGTATCGGCTGGGGCGCAGCGACGTTGCCGCGCTGGTTGGGCTTGCGCTGTTTGGTGCTGCCGCGGTGGCGGTGGCGTGGACCGCGACGACGCAGTATTCGTTTTATCCGCAGCTCTCGGTGCCGGCGCCGTGGCCGGGCTATGTCGTGTACGCTGCCTGGATGGTGCTGCCTTGCGCGTTGCACGCGAGTGATGAGAAGAGGTTTGGCTGATGGCTCGGTTGGATAGGGGCCCGGTGTCGGGCGCGGCGTGCGGCCCGGATATGCCGGCGATTGAGGTGCGGAGCCTGAGCTTTGCGGAGCGCGTGGGCTATGTGTTCCAGGATCCCGAGAACCAGATCGTGTGCGAAACCGTGTGGCACGAGATGGCGTTTGGCCTGGAAAACTTGGGGCTAGCGCGTGATGAGATGCGCCGTCGCGTAGCTGAGACCAGCTATTTCTTTGGGCTGGAAGATTGGCTCCACCGCGACACCGATACGCTTTCGGGCGGACGCAAACAGTTGCTGTCGTTGGCGGCCGTTCTGACGCTGCGCCCGCGCGTGCTGCTGCTCGACGAGCCCACGTCTCAGCTTGATCCGGTTGCGGAGAAGAATTTCCTGCACGCGCTGTTTCGTGTGAATCGCGAGCTGGGCTGCACGGTTGTTGTGGCGACGCATCAGCCGCGCCCAATGCTCGAATACGCGACGTGTGCGTACCGGATTGAGGGCGGTCGCGTGCGCGAGGTGGCGGATATGGCTTCCTTGGGACGCCGAGAACCGCTGTTTTCCGATGACATGTTGGGGTGGGGTGCCATCCGATGTGCAAAAAACGGAGTGTTCAGCAGGCGTGAGGACAATTTGGGCTCTCTGGAGCCGCCCGGGGACGTATCGAGCGCGAAAAAAAGTTCGGAATTGGACAAATCGTCCGAATTTGTGGCGCAAACGTCGCTCGAGAACGGCTCGGAAGCCTTCTCGCGCACGGATGGAAGCAGAATACTCCAAAAAATGCACGGCGGGTCGGCTACCACCCTGTCGGAAGGCTGGTTTCGCTACGATCGAGCGTCCGGCTGGGTGCTGCGTGGGCTCGATGCGTCGTTTTCGGCTGGCGCGGTGCATGCGGTTGTGGGCGGTAACGGCTGCGGCAAGTCGACGATGCTTTCGGTGCTGGCCAAGACTGCCAAGCTGCAGCGTGGTCGTATGGTGCGCGGGGCGGCCTCGGCTGCGCTGCTGCCGCAGAACCCCAAGGCCCTGCTGCTTGCCGAGACGGTGCGCGACGAGCTGATGGAATGGGCCTCGACCTGCGGATATGACGAGAACTTGGCGCGGGAGCGTGCGGCGCAACTGGGATTAGACGGCCTGGAGGCGCGCCGCCCCTACGACCTCTCGGGCGGACAGCGCCAGCTGCTTGCACTGGCAAAGCTGCTGCTGATCGGCCCCGAGCTGCTGCTGCTTGATGAGCCCACCAAGGGTTTGGACCTGGCCAGCCGCCGCATCATCGCTCGCGCCCTGCGTGACCATGCGAAAGCTGGCGGTACCGTCATCATGGCCACGCACGACTTAGACTTTGCCGAGCAGGCGTCCGATGACGTCGCCATGATGTTCGACGGCGAGATTGCCTGCGTGGAGCCCCCGGCCGACTTCTTTGCCGACAACGTGTTCTATAGGGCGTGATGGGATGACGGACTGTCGTTTCTCGCGTTTACTCACAAAACTGGAGATCCCGCTGTTGTTGGCGGTGCCGGCGGTGATGGCAGCGGCGTTGCTGGCGGGCGTTGAGCAGGCGGCGCTTGCCATGCTTGTCGTGGTGGCGCTGGTGCTTGCACTGTTCTTTGCGGGTTACGAGGCATCTCGTCCGGGTTTGCGCCAGATTATGCCCACGCTGGTGCTGGCGGCGCTGGCGGCGGCGGGGCGCATCCTGTTTGGGCCCATTCCCGACTTTAAACCGGTGAGCGCCATCGCCATTATCGCGGGGGCGGTGCTTGGTCGCCGCAATGGTTTTATGGTTGGCGCGCTGGCGGCGCTGACCAGCAATTTCTTTTTTGGACAGGGCATGTGGACGCCATGGCAGATGTATGCCTGGGGGCTCGTGGGATACGTTGGCGGTGCGCTGGCGTATGCGGGTGCGTTCGACCGCGCCGATGGCACCGTGCGCATGCCGGCGCTACTGACCTACGGCTTTGCTTCGGGTTTGCTGTACGGCGTGGTGATCAACGCGTATGACATCATTGGGTTTGTACAGCCGCTTACTTGGGCGGGTGCCGTGGCGCGTCTTGCCACGGCAGTGCCGTTCGATATCACACACGGTCTTGCGACCTGCGTGTTTTTGGCTGCCTTGTACAAGCCTTGGTGCCGTCGCATCAACCGCGTCGTCGTGAAATACGGACTGTAGGGCTAGTTGCGCCGAGGCGGGAATCAATACTGCTAAAGTGCCATTTTAAAACTATGCCGGTTTACGGGGCTAGATTAGCACAGGCAGACCATACCAGTTTTTTCCGAAATAGAGCAAGCCGTTCACCTGCGGTTTTATTATCTCGGAATTGTGTATGGTTGGGGGTTCGCGATTCAGCCCCGTAAACCGGCATAGTTTTGGAATGGCCGGCTGATACGACGGGCATCGTGGCCCCCAGAGAGCCAAATTGATCCATTTTCTTCCGTCTCCAGATGTCCCCAGGAAATCAGTTGACGGCGCTTGCCACGAAACTGGCCCATCTACTACGTTTAGCTTGATACCCCCGACCATGACCGCGTTTTATGAAAAACCGCAGGCTTTCTACCTGCGGTTTTCTTTTTGCGTTGTTCGCTGTGGTTGAGGGTAGTGGCTTAAACGTAGTAGATGGGCTGGTTTCGTGGCGGACGGGGTCACGCGGGCGCCCTTGCGTGGGCAAAAGTGATCCGTATTCCTTCGTCCCCGGGGGATCATTTGGGGGCTAGAGCTCTAGCGTGAGGGTGACGGGGCAGTGGTCGCTGCCAAAGATGTCGCCGCGGATGCCGGTGTCGCGAACGTTGGCGGCGATCGAATCGCTTACCAGAAAGTAATCGATGCGCCAGCCGGCGTTGTTCTTGCGGGCATTAAAGCGATAGCTCCACCAGCTGTAGACGCCCTCGACGTCGGGGTTTGCCGCGCGCCAGGTATCG
>JAIHVJ010000127.1 GCA_022720335.1 Collinsella sp. | reverse complement strand
GAATGCCGTGTCTCGAATTTCCGGTTATATCCTCGTGACCTTTAACGAGCATCAGGCCGATGAGGCGGCGCGTGTCATTCGCACCGTTCCCGGCGTTGCTCGTGTGTCTTTGGCGTATCACACTAACCGCGACCCGCAGGAGTACTGTGCCGCCGCCGTCAAGGCGCTGCGCGAGTTTGGTCCTTTCGATTCGTTTAAGGTGCACGCCAAGCGCTCCAATACTGACTATGGGCTCACCTCGATTGATATCAATCGACAGGTTGGCGAGGTGCTGTGCGAGGCGTTCCCCGATAAAAAGGTTCAAATGCACGATCCCGACGCGATGGTTCACGTGCTGGTTGTTCAGGGTAGCGTTTATGTGTACGCGCGCTCCGAGCGCGGTGTGGGCGGTCTGCCGGTGGGCTCTGCCGGTAAGGTCGTGACCCTGCTGTCATCGGGTATCGACTCGCCGGTGGCGACCTGGATGCTCGCGCGACGCGGAGCCGTGTGCGTGCCGGTGCATTTTTCCGGTCGTCCGCAGACGCCAGATACCAGCGAGTATCTAGTGCAGGACATCATTCGCGCCCTTGAGCCGGGTGTCCAGATCGGCCGTCTGTATGTTGTGCCGTTTGGCGACTGCCAGCGCGAGATTTCGGTGACCTGTCCCAGCAACCTGCGCGTGATCATGTATCGCCGCATTATGTATTCGGTTGCCGAGCGCATTGCACACATCGAGGGCGCCAAGGCTATCGTGACGGGCGAATCGCTTGGGCAGGTTGCCTCCCAAACGCTTGAGAACATCATGGCCGTCAACGAGGCCGTGAAGATCCCCGTGTTCCGCCCTCTCATCGGTTCGGACAAGCAGGAGATCATCGCGCGCGCCGAGGAGATTGGTACGTTCGATATCTCGACTGAGGCCGCTCCCGACTGCTGCACGCTGTTTATGCCGCGCCGTCCCGAGACGCACGCTAAACTCGATGCCGTGCATGAGGCCTGGGAGTTGTTCGATCACGAGGAGATGATCGAGCGCCTGCTCAAGCAGACCGAGTACATCGACTTTGAGAGCAACACGTATAAGGCCCCTAAGACCTTAAAACGCAAACATTCGGAGCTTGCTCCGCGTGAGATTTACCAAGATCACGAGTAAATTTGTGCATAGACCGACGATGCGTCTGCATCGTCGGTCTTTTGCTATCTGGGCATTTTGCGACTAAGTGTTCATTTGCTGACGTGTGCCTGAATAAATGGACAGATTTGTGCAAGATTTTGGTCGGCTTTTGGTTTGACCGCGAAAACCGGTTTTGGAGCGTGGCTGTTGCAGGGCTCTTTTCCTGACACGATGTTGTTGGGAGGTTTTGCTATGGCGCAGCGCGAACAACACGAACGGGTCAAAAAGATGGACCGCTGGGCGGGCAAGCTGCTCGGTCATAAGGCAGTGGTGGTGGCGATGCTGGGCGTCATTGCGATGGCGAGCGGTTTGGCGATGGCGAACCTTGGCGGCGGTGCCGGCGGCGTGTCGTTTGAGCGCACTGATGGTTCGGGCTCGTTAGTGGAGCCGGGATCCGGCGATGCCTCGAGCGGAAAGACATCCGAAGGCTCTTCGCCTAAGGCGTCTGCCGCGGCAGAGGTCTATGTCGATGTTGATGGCGCCGTTGTGTCGCCCGGTGTATATCGCCTCAAGGATGGCGCGCGGGTGGCTCAGGCGATTGATGCCGCCGGCGGGCTGGCGCCCGAGGCAGACGTTACGGGGCTCAATCGGGCATCTAAAGTCGTCGATGGACAGAAGATTCACGTTCCAACGGTAGGGGAGCAGCAGGCGTCCATTGCGGAAGCCGATGTTGATGGTGGGGCTTCCGCATCGTCGGGCGTGAGTGGCGCTACAGGCCTAGTAAACATCAATACGGCAAGTGCGGCGGAGCTGCAGACGCTTTCGGGCATCGGGCCTTCTATGGCCCAGTCGATTATCGATGAGCGGACAAAGAACGGTGCTTTTGCCTCGGTTGACGATCTGATGCGTGTGTCGGGAATCGGCGAGAAGAAGCTTGCCAAAATCAAAGATTGCATCTGCGTATGAGTGCGACAGAGCGCGAGCATGTGATGCCTCCGCGGCCCTTGATGCCGTGGACGATGGCCCTGTGTGCCGGCATGTGCGTGAGCTGCGCTTTGGTGCTTAACGTGGCCGCTGATGCGCTGCTGAGGGAGCGGGTGCCGGCGGTCGGGCCGCTATGGGCCATTCCCATTGCGGCGGCGGTCTTCGTTGTGCTGGCTCAATCTTGTGCGCGGCTTGCCCCTTTGAAGCGGTGGCTGTATGCCGCGTCCGTCGGTCTCGTGGCGGGAGCG
This sequence comes from Collinsella sp., assembly GCA_022720335.1. Classification (GTDB taxonomy): domain Bacteria; phylum Actinomycetota; class Coriobacteriia; order Coriobacteriales; family Coriobacteriaceae; genus Collinsella. Next base: position 3,126 of record JAIHVJ010000127.1, on the reverse strand, counting down.
GTCGTCTCGGCGTGGTGGGCTGTGGGCACGCTAGGCGCCTCGAAGGCGCTCGACGGTCGAGCGGCAAGCAGCCTCGAGTTTGTCGTGCAGGGTGATCCATCCATAAACGACGACGTGTATTCCTATACCTGCGAGGCACGCGCGGACGGTAAGAACTTGGCAGCGGTTCGCCTATCGTGTGACCGCGAGCTCAAGGTCGGGGCGCACGTGCGTGTTATCGGTCGCGTTTCACGTTTTGAGAACGATGCGTTTGGACGATCGCGCGCGCTCCGAGGCGAGGTACGCAAGATAAAAGCCGTTCGGATTGTGTCGATCGATGAGGGTTCTCCGGGGCCGCTGCTTCGGCTGCGAAATGGGCTGCTTGCGTCCATCGCGCCTGCGACCGACCCGGCGCGTGCGCTCATAGCCGGTGTCGTCTGCGGTCGTTCGGCCGAGCTACGCGCCCAGCCGGCGGGCGACTGGTTTTCGGTAACGGGAACGGCGCATCTTATCGCCGTCTCGGGCAGCCATTTGGCTATCGTGGGGTTTGTAATCGAGGGTGTATTGCAAAAGACTCGGTGCTCACGTGGTCTTCAGCGGGCGATATTGGCGATAACGCTTGTGGGCTACGCTGCCTTTACGGGCGCGTCTCCCTCGGCCGTGCGCGCGTGCTGCATGGTGTTCGCGACGCTTGTCGTAAACGGCGTGGGGCGTCGCCGGCACGGCGCATCGGCACTCTTCGTAACCATGTCCATCTTTGTGCTACTGCGGCCGACGGTGCTGTTCGAGATGGGCTTTCAGCTTTCATGTGTCAGCGTCTTTGCCATTCTGTGCTTTTGCCCCTATGCGACCTACGCTTTGGGTGAGCTGGGTGTGCCATCGGGCGTTGCCAGCATACTTTCCGTCACGCTGTGCTCGCAACTGGCGACTCTTCCCATTACCATTCCCGCCTTCGGTACGTTCTCGCTCATTGCTCCGTTGGCAAATGCGGTCATCGGCCCGGTGGTGAGCGTACTGCTTGCTGTGTCCATCGTGCTGGTTCCCTTTTCGCTCGTGGGACCGTTGCGGACTTGGGCGCTCGTGGTGCCCATGATTGTCGCTCGCTGCGCCCTGTTCTTTGAGCAGCTCTTTGCTGCCGTTCCGGGCGCATCCGTGAGTGTGTCGCCCGATAGCGTGTGGATTTACCTGGTGCCGTGTTTGCTGGCGGTTCTGCTGGTCTGGTGGCCGCGTCCCCGTGCACGTCCTATGGCGGTGGGGCTTGCATGCCTGGTGCTCTTGGCTGCTATTCCGTACGTCTACTGGGATCGATTCGCTCCGCCTTCGGTGACGGTGCTCGATGTGGGCCAAGCCGATGCGATTCTTATCCGCCAGGGCGGCGTAGTAGCGCTCGTCGACTGCGGGCTCGACGAGCGCGTGGTAGCGGCGTTGGTTCGCAATAACGTGCACCATATCGATGCCGTCTTTGTGACGCATTGGGATGAGGACCACTGGGGTGGTCTGCCTGCCGTGCTCGAACAGTTTTCGGTCGGAACGATTGCCGTGGCGGCGGATGCGCTGGAGGATGCTCCTGCCGAGGTATTGAACCGACCTGGCGTGGAGTATCGGCAGGTGCGCCGTGGGGATACGGTCGACATCGGCTCATTTTGCGGCCGCGTGATGTGGCCATTCAAGTCCGTGGATGGCGAGGGAAATGAGGACTCGCTTGTCCTGCTGCTCTCTTATGTTCAGGAAGGCAAGGGCCTGCGTATGCTCCTCACCGGTGATGCCGAGCTCGATCAAGAACGGGAATTCGTGCAGGAGGTGGGGGATATCGATGTACTTAAACTTGGGCATCACGGCTCTAAGGTTTCAGTCGATGGTGAGTTGCTGGACGTCCTGAAGCCCGAGCTTTCCCTTGCGAGTGCGGGTGAGGGGAATCGATACGGCCACCCGTCCGATGCCTGCATCGATGCCGTTAAGGAAGCGGGTGGTGTGTTCGCGTGCACTATCGAACACGGCGACATTACCGTCACGCCGTCTGCGAATGGCTTTGCGATGCGATGCCAGCGACCGTGATGACATCGTTGGCGCGCGGCTGGCCCCTGGGCTAAAATGGCACGGTACGAATTCGAGAGCCTGCGGGAGGGGAGCGCAATGTCCGAAACCGGTCTGCTGCCGGCATATCTGATCGTCGGTACCGACGGCGTCAAGCGCGATCACGCCGTCTCGCGTATGAAGGCGCGTCTGGAAAAGTCGGGTATGGTCGAGTTCAACCTCGACGAGCGCGATATGACCAAAGACCCCGATATCGAGTCGATTATCGGATCGCTCAACACCTTTCCCATGGGCAGCGAGTTTCGCCTGGTAATCCTTGACGGCTGCTCAAAACTCGCCAAAGCGATCTCCGAGCCGCTTGTCGACTATCTGGCGAGTCCCAGCCCCACGACGGTTTGTCTCATCATCGCCGACTCGCTTGCCAAGAACACGCGCCTGTATAAGGCGATCGCCAAGATCGACAAGAAGGCGGTGATCGATTGCTCCGGTACCAAGCGCTGGGAGCTACCGCGCCGCGTGCAGCAGATGGCGACGCAGCACGGCAAGTCGATCTCGACGGCGGCCGCCGAGGAGCTCGTCTCGCGTTCGGGTGAGAACACCCGCATGCTCGATAACGACTTGGCTAAGCTTGCCCAGATGGTCGAGGCGCCCCAGATTGAGCTTGCCGACGTTGAGCGCTGGATTGTACGTACGGCCGAGGTTCAGCCCTGGGACTTTCTCAATGCGGTCTCGGCCCGTGACATGCGCCGCTCGCTCGAACTCTTCAATCTACTGCCCGCCAAGAGCTACGTGTGGACCTACACGCTGTTGTGCGGGCGCATCCGTGAGCTGATCGTTGCCAAGGCGCTCGATGCGCGCGGACAGGGTCGTGAGCTGGCCGCAACGCTCAGGCTCCAGTCTTGGCAGGTCAAGAATCACCTGACCTGGGCGCGCCGCTTTTCGATGGCAGAGCTCGTCGCAGCGCTCGAGGGCGCGGTCGATGTGGAGCTCGCGCTCAAGGGTTCGGCCGATTCTCAGACCGCGCTTTTGCTCTGGATTACGAACATCTTGAGAAAATCGTGATGATACCTGCCTATTTGACAAATTCGTTCTATCCCTTTGAGGGGGAGCGTG
>JAIHVJ010000126.1 GCA_022720335.1 Collinsella sp. | reverse complement strand
GCGCCGGCGCCGCACGCGGCGCAAATAGCACCGCAAAACGCCGAGAGCGCACCAATATAGCTCTTGATATGCACGGCGATAAGATCGGACAGCATCACGGCGCGCACCAGGCGCTCGTGGTCGCAACGCAGGTACTCGGCATACTCCATGACGGGCAATGCGCAGGTAATGCCCTGATTGCCCGAGCCGCACACAATGGCGACCGGCAGCGCGCAGCCGTTCATGCGGGCGTCGGACCCGGCGGCCGCACGGGCACGGGCACGGCAGGCGACGTCATCGGCACGAGCACCCAGCAGCGTACGACCCACCTCGGCGCCCCAAGCGTGCGCAAGGCCCTCGGCACTGATTGCGCCATTCAGCTCAATCTGACGCTCAACGGCAGCACGGGCGTCCTCAATGTCACCGTCCTCGATAAAGTCGATGATGGTCTCGATCGACATGGGCGTGTCGGCGTTATCTGCCGCCCGCTCGGCCACGACGCGCTCGGCGCAGGCGGCACACTCCCCCGCCGACTTGCCGCACACCGGAATACCGTCGAGGGTATGGCACGTGACATTGGTGTGGTGGTCGGTAATCTCGACGACCGCGGTATGGCCCCCGGCCGTGGCAGTCACCTTGATGTAGAGGTTGGGCACACCCTCGACAAGCGATACATCGCAGTAGTCGGCGTCGGCGAGGAGCTCGGCCACGCGAGCACGGTCTTCATCGTTAACGCTCTCGAGCACCTCGAGCGCGCTTTTGGCGTCGCCGCCCACGGCACCCAGCACGGCCGCGGCTTCAATACCGTGCATACCGCCCGAGTTGGGCACGGTCACGCTCTTAACGTTCTTGATGATGTTGCCCGAGCAGGCAACATCCATATGATCGGGCTCGTAACCGAGCGTCTGGCTCGCCAGCGCTGCTGCATAGGCAACGGCAATGGGCTCGGTGCAGCCGAGTGCACAGACAAGCTCGCGGTTCAAAACATCGCAAAACGCGGCATCACGAAGGGAATCGGTAGGCATAGGTATCTCCTGCTTGCATAACGGGCTTGGCTCTCAAAAATAGTTAGCTCCTTTATTTGATAACAATGCATCAAAAACTGCAACCATGGTTCCGGCGGACGGCGCTCGAGCACAAACTGGTGGCATTATTCATGAGAAGCCGATCTTGTTGCATGCTAAAGCGTTTGACCAAAAAACGCCCGAGCGTTTACGCAAAAGTCGCGCTATCATGCAGTCGAACGCGGTAAAACCTTTAGCATTTGCGCCGCACAGACCAGAGAGGAACCACTCATGAAGATTGGTATCGGCAACGACCACGCCGCCGTCGAGCTCAAGAACATCATCTCCGAGCACCTGAAGGAGCGCGGCTGCGAGGTCGTGAACTTTGGCACCGACACCTCCGAGAGCTTTGACTACCCCATCGCCGGCTACAAGGTGGGTAAGGCCGTTGCCAACGGCGACGTCGACCTGGGCATCCTCATCTGTGGCACCGGTGTCGGGATTAGCCTGGCTGCCAACAAGGTCGAGGGCGTACGCGCCGTCGTGTGCTCCGAGCCCTTCAGCGCCAAGCTCTCCCGCATGCACAACAACACCAACGTGCTCGCCTTTGGTGCCCGTGTCGTGGGCTCCGAGCTCGCTAAGATGATCGTCGACGAGTGGCTCGACGCCGAGTTTGAGGGCGGCCGTCACGAGCGTCGCGTTAACCTCCTCAACGAGATCGATCACACGCGCGGCCTCAAGGTCGTCGACGAGGCCTAAACCACTCAGTGCCACAAGCTAACAGCAGGGGCCCGCTCGGAACTCATGACCGAGCGGACCCCTTCATAGATTTTGGAATAAAAGGGCGCCGCGGATGGAGTTCCGCGGCGCCCAAGCCACACGCTAACAGCTTTAAGGAGTCAAAGCTGGTTTAGCCAAAGAAGCGCTTGATCTCAATCTCGGCGTTCTCCAGGCAGTCGGAGCCGTGGATCACGTTGGCGTTGACATCGACGGCAAAGTCGCCGCGGATGGTACCAGGAGCAGCGTCAAGCGGATTAGTAGCGCCCATGAGGGTGCGCATCTTAGCAACAGCGGAGAGACCGGAAGCGACCATCTTGACGACCGGACCGCTCGTCATAAAGTCGCAGAGACCGCCAAAGAAGGGCTTGTCGGCCAGATGGGCGTAGTGCTCCTCGACGGTAGCGCGCTCGAGCGTGGTCATCTCCATGCGCTCGATAACAAGGCCGCTGCGCTCAATGCGAGCAACGATCTCGCCGATCTTGCGGTCGCGCACGGCGTCGGGCTTAATCATGATGAAGGTCTTCTCGATAGCCATAAAAGTAGCCTTTCAAGTAGGTTCGCGCGTGCCCAAGTCCCATTCCGGCACCCGCCTGGACTGCATCGTAACAGAGTTTTAGCTGCAGTTAAACAAAAAGCTGTTTATTGAAACGTTGCAATTTATTAAAGCGCTCCATATGTGTCACTTCTGTTTCGAAGCCCGATTAGAGTACCATCCGACCGCCCATCAACCGCGCCGAACAGAGCAGGCGGTCGGTTGCCGCCCGCGAACGTATCCCCTTCACAACCTGCCCAAAGGTCCTACAGAAGTTCTCGACAAGCCCCTCCCCCATAGCAACAAAATACGGGCTCCCACATCAGCAGGCGCCCGTAAAGCGAAAACGATTTATCAATAAATGGACAATACGTCTTCAGCCAAACCTCTACTTTGCCCCGTGACCCATCTCGACGACCTTGGTTAGCGATCCAAACACACCTTCATCGACCACGAGCTGCGCCTCGGCACGCTGCAGCTGCACGGCAACGGCGGCAGGGGCGGTGCCGCCCTCGGTCGTGCGCGCGGCGACAATCGACGGGATGTCGAGCGCCTCGGTAATGTCGTGCTCAAAGAGCGGGCTTGCCTCCTGGAACACCTCAAACGGCAGGTCCTCAAGATTGCAGCCGCGCTTCTCACACATCAGAACCAGATGCCCCACCACGGCATGTGCCTCGCGGAACGGCAGGCCACGCTTGGCCAGGTAATCGGCAACATCGGTAGCGGCAAGGTGCCCCACGCCGCACTCGCGCGCCATGGCATCCTCGTTGACGGTCCAAGTCGAAATCATTCCGGCCATAACCGACAGGCACCGCAAGAGCGTATGGGCGGTATCGAGCGCGCCCTCCTTGTCCTCCTGCAAGTCCTTGTTATAAGCAAGCGGCAGGCCCTTCATGGTCACGAGCAGCTGCACCAGGTTGCCATAGACACGGCCGCTCTTGCCGCGGATAAGCTCGGCAAAGTCGGGGTTCTTCTTCTGCGGCATGATAGACGAGCCGGTGGAGTAAGAGTCTGAAAGCGTGATAAAGCCAAATTCGGAGCTCGACCACAGCACGATCTCCTCGGAAAGACGCGACAGGTGCATGGCCATGACGGAGCCGGCGTAATGCAGGTCGAGCAGGAAATCACGGTCGGAAACCGCATCGAGCGAGTTGGGAATCACGCCCGCAAAGCCAAGTTCGGCAGCCGTCATCTGGCGATCGAGCGGATAGCTCGTACCGGCAAGCGCGGCAGCACCTAGTGGACAGTTGTCGGCGGCATCAAAGGCGGCCTTCAGGCGCGTAAAGTCACGCGCGAACATCCAGGAATATGCCAGCAGATGATGCGACAGCAGCACGGGCTGAGCGTGCTGCATATGCGTGTAGCCCGGCAGAATCACCTTGTCGTACTTCTTGGCCGCATCCACCAGCACATGGCGCAGCTCAAGATTGGCCTCCATGAGCTCCTTGGCAAGCGCCTTGACGCCCAGGCGCGTATCGGTCGCCACCTGGTCGTTGCGCGAACGCCCGGTATGCAAGCGCTTACCGGCCTCACCGATGCGACGCGTCAGCTCGCTCTCGATGGACATATGGATGTCCTCGTCGTTGATATCGAAGGTAAAGTTGCCGGCATCGATATCCTGTTCGATTCCGGTCAGGCCCTCGGCGATCGCCTGCTCGTCCTCGGCACTGATGATGCCCTGGGCGGCCAGCATCTTGGCATGTGCCTTAGAGCCGGCGATATCCTGCTTATAGAGATGCTTGTCGACCGGCAACGACGCACCAAACTCCTGCGTGACCTCGGCCACACCCGCCTCAAAACGACCGCCCCAAAGAGCCATGGGATCGTCCCCTTTCATCAAATACCAAACGAAGCGCCCAATGAAATGCGCCATGTCGATAAAGCGATTTTTCAACCGCTAGTTTTGCATATTCCCTACCGTGCGCGAGGCCATATAGCTAATTTGCAAAGAAGTGACGCACCATGCACTTGGCACCCAACGTCTCCCTCCGGATGTTGCCCTGCGAACCATCGATCCAGGCCTTCAGGCTCATAGGGACGTCCTCGACCTTTGCAGCATCGAGCTCGGGCGCGAGGGCAAGTAAAGCATGCACGACAGCATTGAACATAATGGATACTCCTCATATATATAGGCGCAGAGCCGCCAAATTGATAGAAGGAGCCCCGCCGGACAACCCCGGCGGGGCTCGGACTCAGCCGCAGTCGCGGCGTCATATATGCGGGCGGAACGTAGGGGCCACCGATGTTAAGAAGTGTCAGCAAGCATAACGAAAGGTAGGGACCCCATGCGCCCGTTATGTATCACGCGGATGGGCCGCGCGGATACCAAGGAAAGGAAGACTTAAGCCTGGGCAGCGGCAGAGCTGGGACCCTGGACCTTGGCCCACGTCTTGAGCGACAGTGTATCGATCTCGATAAAGCCGGCGCTGGCCTTCTCGTCAAACGTGGTGTCACGGTCGTAGGTAGCCAGACCGTAGTCATACAGGCTAAACGGGCTCTTGCGGCCGACGACATGGCAGTTGCCCTTAAAGAACTTCAGGCGGACGGTGCCGGTCACGAACTTCTGGGTGTCGGCCATAAAGGCGTCGAGCGCGTTCTTGAGCGGGCTGTACCACTGGCCGTTGTACACGGCGGTGGCCCAATCCTGCTCGAGTTTGATCTTGGTCTTGAGCAGGTCGCCCTCGACGCAGATGTCCTCGAGTGCCTTGTGGGCGGTGATGAGCGTCAGGGCGCCGGGAACTTCGTAGCACTCGCGGCTCTTGAGGCCCACCAGACGATCCTCGACCAGGTCGAGACGGCCAAAGCCGTTGTCGCCGGAAATCTTGTTGAGGGCGATGACGATCTCGGAGAGCTTCATCTTCTTGCCGTCGACGGCGACGGGCTTGCCCGCCTCAAACTCAATCTCGGTGTAAGTCGGGGTATCGGGCGTGTCCTCGGGATTCTTGGTCATAACCCAGGCGTCGTCGAGCGGCTCGTTCCAGGGATCCTCCAGGTGGCCGCACTCAATGGCACGACCCCACAGGTTGTCGTCAATGGAATAGGGGTTATCGTTGGCACCCTCGGGAACCGGCACGTTGTGGGCGTGGGCATAGGCGACCTCGTCGGGACGGCACTTCAGATCCCACTCGCGAACCGGGGCGATGACCTTAAGCTCGGGATCGAGGGCCTTGACGGCAGCCTCAAAACGAACCTGGTCGTTACCCTTGCCGGTGCAGCCG
>JAIHVJ010000125.1 GCA_022720335.1 Collinsella sp. | reverse complement strand
ACTGGTAAGGCTTGCGAGTAAATCGTCACGATGATACTCGTCAAGCGTCATGCCGTCAGCGTTGAACATGAGCTTAGGCACAAAGAGCATAACCCCCGACAGATCTTGCGGCAGCTGCTCCAGGATGTCGCTCGCGACGATGAGGCCGGTCACGTCCACGTTGCCGCCAAAGTAGCGGTTTTTGATGGCCGTGACGGTGCCGGAAAGGCCCTGTGGAGACTCCACGAAGCGGGCCACGGTATCGCGTGCGCTGGCGCCCGAGAGGCACAGCAGACGCTGGCCACGGGCGGCGATTGCCTCGCGAACGCGGCGCAGGCGTTCGGCATCGGCGGACAGCACGTCATCGGTCTCGTCCAGATACGAGCGGATCATACCGATACCGTCGTAGTACTGTGGGTAGCCGTCGTAGAAATCGGCCTCGGGAGGCTCGATGCCGGCGTCCAGGTAGAACTCGTCGCTCATCTGAAAGGTGTGGCGACCAAAGCGCTCGTACGCGCGGTCCTGGAAGGGCCGGATCATGGCGATGGTCTCGCGCGCCAGCTCGGGCTTGTCGCTGTAGGACCACGTAAAGCGGTTCTGATGCTTGGTAAAGCCCAGCGGCACAATGCCCAGGCTCGTGATCTGTTCGTGCTCCTCGCAAAAGCGCAGGGTCTTCAGCAGTTCCTCGCCGTCGTTCATGCCAGGGCACAAAACGATCTGCGCATGGATTTCGATACCGGCGGCCATGATGGCCTCGAGTACATCCATGCCGCGCTGGGCGTTGCGGCCCATCATGCGGCGGCGGACGTCGGGGCTTACGGCGTGGACAGACACGTTCATGGGGCTCATGTTGCGTTGGATGACGTTTTGCACGTCCTCGTCAGTGAGGTTCGTGAGCGTGACAAAGTTGCCCTGCAAAAAGCTCAGACGATAGTCGTCGTCGCGAATGTAGAGCGTGGAGCGGCCGCCCTTGGGCAACATGGTCATAAAGCAGAACACGCAGGCGTTAACGCAGGTACGCATGCCGTCAAAGATGGGGCCATCGAACTCTAGGCCCCAGTCCTCGCCGGGAAAACGGTCGAGCTCCACGGGGGTGACGGTGCCGTCGCGCGGGTCGAATACCTCCAGCTCGACGGTATCGTCATCAGCCTCCCAGAGCCACACGATCATATCGGTCAGCTGCTCGCCGTTGACCGTGAGCACGCGCATGCCCGGCTCGATACCCACATCCCATGCGGGCGATTCGGGACGCACGTTCTTAACGAGCGCGCCTTCACCCGGCTCGGGGTCGCGGCTGCGCCCGTAATCGGCCACCTCGGCGGCGTATGCGGTTACGGTCTGGTCCATGATTAGCAGCAAAGCTCCTTGATGCGCGCAACGGCGCGTTCGATGTGTTCTTGCGGGGTGGAAGCGCCGGCGGTGATGCCGATGTGGTGAGCGTCGGTAAACCACGCGGCCTGGAGCTCAGAAGCTTCCTCGATGTGATACGTGCGCTCGCAGGCGTCTGCGCAAATCTGCGCCAGGCGACGGGTGTTGCCCGAGTTCTTGCCGCCCACGACGACCATGCAGTCGCAGCGGTTGGCAAGTGTGGCTGCTGCCTGTTGACGCTCACTCGTGGCGGCGCAGATGGTGTTGATCACACGCAGCTCCTGCACGCGCGTGGTGATAGCGGCCACGACTTCGGCGAGATTCTGCGCGGTCTGAGTGGTCTGAACAACCAGACCCACCTTGCCTTTGAGCGGCAGGGCGTCCGCATCGGCAGCGCAACTCACGACCTGTGCGTCATCACCGGCGTGGCCCAGAATGCCCTCGACCTCGGGGTGACCCGGCTCGCCTACGACCACCACACGGTAGCCCTCGCGCACCAGGCGCTCGGCGGCCACATGGACCTTCTTCACGTAGGGGCACGTGGCGTCGACCACGTTGAGGCCGCGCTTGCGGGCAGCATCGATTACCTGTGGCACCACGCCATGGGCGCGGATGATCACGGTGCCGGTTGCGGCATTATCCAGGTTTTCGGCCAAGTCAACGCCTGCCTCAGCGAGCTCGCGTACCACGATGGGGTTATGGATAAGCGGACCCAAAGTATGGACCTGAGTGCACTCCCCTGCCTGCGGCGCGGCGGCCAGCGCCATGTCGAGCGCGCGCTGCACGCCGTAGCAGGTGCCGGCGTGGGCGGCGATCTCGATGGTGGGCGCGATTTCCTGGTCGGACGCAGTCGCGGAGGTGTTCGTCACGTTCTCGCTCATGGCTAGAACCTGCCCGGATGTTCGTCGCACAGATCGTCTCGCATGGCGTAGACGCGGTTCATGGCCTCGGACTCAAACCATTCCAGGCGCTCCGTGCGCTTAAGCCCGGCCGGTGCGTCGGAAAGCGAGACGGCCTTGCCGGCGCGGATCCAGCACTTCTTGGGACGCATGATCTTTTTGCCCGAGGGCGTGATGTCGGACCAGCCGCAGATGGCGAGCGGGTTAACGGGCGCCTTGCCCATCTGAGCGATGAGCGCAAAGCCGCCGTGGACCTCGGGCTTGATCTCGCGCGAGCGAATGCGCGTGCCCTCGGGGAAGATCAGAACGTCCTCGCCGCGCTGCAGCGCATGCTGGGCGGCGCGCAGGCACTTCATATCGGCAGTACCACGCTCCACGGGGATGCCGCCTACGCGGCTAAAGGCCCAGCGCACAATCTTGCTCTTGGCGAACTCGGATTTAAAGATGGGACGAATGCGGCGGCCCCCAAAGAACAGCGCGGTCTCCACAGCCAAGAGCTCGGCCATCGAGGTGTGGTTGCAGATGACCACGCTGCCGCGGCCTTCCTGGCGCTCAAATAGCAGATCGGCATCCTCGACCTTCCAACGCCACATGAGCTTGGAGAAGGCCCAAAGGATGGCCATGACTACGACAACGGTGCCGCGGATGAGCGCTGGGAACTCTGCATAAGGAGCGTTGTAATAATCCTCGGGCGTCTGATTAAACAGGCGCATGGGCTACCTCCTTTGGTTGATGAGGTCCTCGATGATCGAGACGACCTCGTCGATGGTGTGGGCGGTAGAGTCGACGTGCACGGCGTCCTCGGCGGGCACGAGCGGTGCGACCTCGCGGCTGCTGTCGAGCTTATCGCGCTGCTTGAGGGCATCGAGGGTCTCGTCAACCTCGGTCTCGAGTTGCTCTTCGGTGAGCGGTTGGGCGTCGTTTTGGTGGCGCTGCAGCACGCGGCGACGGGCGCGCTCACGCGGGTCGGCGGTCAGGAAGACCTTGACCTGAGCGTTGGGGAACACGACGGTGCCGATGTCGCGACCCTCGGCCACGATATCGCGGTCCTCGGCGGCGCGGCGCTGGTGGATAAGCATGGCCGCGCGCACGCCCGGGTAGGCCGAGACCTTGGACACGTTGGCGTCGACCTGCGGGGTGCGGATGGCAGCCGATGCGTCCTGGCCGTCGATGGTCAGGCGCGTGTCCTCGCCGGTGCCATTGGTAAAGCGGATCTCGATCTGCTCGGCGAGGGCGTCGATGGCCGCCTCGTTATCCAGGTCGATGCCGCGGTCGAGCGCGGCGAAGGTGACGGCGCGATACATGGCGCCCGTGTCGAGCTTGTTAAAGCCCAGCTGGCGGGCAATTTCCTTGGCGATGGTGGACTTGCCGGAACCGGCGGGGCCGTCGATGGCGACGATCATGCAATGCTTCCTTTCGGTGGTTGACGTGTTGGTATGGGACGCGGGCGCTGCGGCTTGGCGGGTTGCCTAGCTCGTGTAGCGCTCACGGTAGGTGTTGCGCTTGGGCGCGGAGCCGTGGCTGCCGTGGTGACGCGTGCGACTCGCGGTGTTAGTCGCCGGCGCGGCGCCGCGCTTGGAGCTGGCCTGCTTGGACGGGATGCCGCCGGCCTTGAGGATCTGCACTTCTCGCTCGGTGAGCTCGCGCCACGAACCCTTGGCTACGTCCTTGAGCTCTAGGCCGGCAAAGTTGCAGCGGTGCAGGCGGATCACCGGGTGGTGAATCTTGCTCAGCATGCGCTTGACCTGGTTCTTGCGGCCCTCTCGGATGATGACTTCGACGGCGGTGGTGCCGGGCTTGACGCCCTGTGGCGCCACGGCCTCGGCCTCGCGTGCGGTGATGACGCGGCAGATTGCCGGCTGGCATAGGCCGTCGTCGAGCTCGATGCCATGGCGGAGAGGGTCTAGATCGCGTTCGGTCAGCCGCCCGTCAACGAGTGCCTGGTAGGTCTTATAGACATGCTTGCTGGGGTGCAGCAGGTCCTGCGACAGGTCGCCGTCGGTGGTAAAGAGCAAAAGGCCCGTGGTGTCGCGGTCCAGACGACCCACCGGGAAGAGCCCCGGAAAGCGGTCGCGCGGGACCAGATCGGCCACGCAAGGGCGTTCCTGCGGATCGCTCATGGTGGTGAGGTAGCCGGTCGGCTTGTAGAGCATCAAGTATACGGCGCCCTGGTTGAGCTTGACGGGCATGCCGTCGACCTCGATATGGTCGCGGTCGACGTCGACCTTGGTGCCCAGTTCGGTCGCGACCTGGCCGTTGACGGTCACGCGGCCGGCGGTCATCAGGTCCTCCGAGCCACGGCGGCTCGCCACGCCCGCGCGCGCCAAAAAGCGCTGCAGGCGCATGGTGTGCGGATAGACGGGCTGGGCGTCGGTTGCGGGTACTGCGTTGCCCATGGCACGCGTCTCCCCTACTTCGTTAGTCCTCGTCATGCAAATCCTCCGAGGTCTCGTCGACGACCAGGGTCTCCAAGTTCTCGACTGCCTCAACATCTACAACATCGGTATCGAGCAGTTCGCGCTCTTCGTCTAAGTCCTCGGCTTGCTCCTCGAGCGTGGACTGAATACTGCGGCCGCTCAGGCGCTCGCGGATAAACTGACGCGACTGCTCGTCGGGGGCAAACTGCTCCAGGTCGGGCAGGTCTCGGGTGGAGCGCAGACCGAATTTTTCCAAGAAGGCGTTGGTCGTGCCGTAGATGATGGCTTGACCGCGCTGGGGGTCACGGCCGAGCTCACGCACCAGGCCCTTGTCAACGAGCGACGCGATGACGCCGTCGGAATTGACGCCGCGGATGCCCTTGACCACCTCGCGCGTGACGGGCTGGTGGTAGGCGATGACGGCCAGGGTCTCGAGTGCCGCCTGCGACAGCTTTTGCGTGTCCCAGCTCAACACGTAGGCCTCGACCACGTCGTGGTAGGCGGGGTGCGTAAACAGGCGCCAGCCGCCGGCGACCTCGCGCAGCTGAAAGCCGCGGTTGGCCTCCTCGTACTCAACCTTGAGCTCGGCGAGCAGCGACGCGCACTCGCCGGGGGCGATATCCAGCGCACCAGCCAGCGCGGGCGCACTCACCGGGTCGCTCGACACCAGCAGCAGCGCCTCGAGGGCACCTTTGAGGCTGTTTGCCTCTAGCGTGGAAAGGGTTGACATGGTTGCGGCTCCTATTCGGTGAGCTCGGGGCCCTCGCCGGGCACATAGGCCTCGGCGCCCTCGACGCGGTTGATGCGGATGGTTCCAAAGATCTCGTCCTGGCTCAGCGTGAGCGAGCCGCGCTTGGCGAGCTC
>JAIHVJ010000124.1 GCA_022720335.1 Collinsella sp. | reverse complement strand
GACGCGCGAGCGTTCCTTTAAAAATGCGCCGCTCGCGGTGCGCATGCGACCCAATTCGCTCGACGAGTACGTGGGCCAGCAAAAGGCCGTCGGTAAGGGCTCATGGTTGCGTGCCGCGATCGAGCACGACGTGCTTTCGAGCGTGATTCTGTATGGGCCGGCCGGTACGGGTAAGACGACGCTGGCCCACATTATCGCCAACCATACCAAGAGCGAGTTTGTCGAGGTCAGCGCTGTGACGGGCACCGTGAAGGACTTGCGCCGCGTGATTGATGAGGCCAAGACGCGCCTGAATACGTATGACCGTCGCACTATCCTGTTTATTGACGAGATTCATCGCTTTTCGAAGTCACAACAGGATGCATTGCTACATGCGGTTGAGAACCGTACCGTCATTATGATTGGCGCCACGACGGAGAATCCGTACTTCGAGGTCAACTCGGCACTGTTGTCGCGTGGGCGTGTGGTGGAGCTTGAGCATCTGAAGGATGAGGATATCGCCACGCTTATTGAACGTGCGCTTGAGGCACCGCAGGGCTTGAACGGTAAGTTCTCGGCCGATGAGGATACGGTCAAGACCATCTGCACGCTGGCAGCGGGTGACGCTCGCTCGGCGCTCACGACGCTCGAGCTTGCGAGCGAGATTGCCGTCACGCGTCCCGATACCGAGGGAACGCCAGCGCCCGCGGCGGGGGAGCGCTATCCCATCACCGTGGATGACGTGAAGATCGCCAACCCGCGTCGCGGCTTTACATACGACAAAAACGGCGACATGCACTACGACATCATCAGTGCGTTTATTAAGTCTATGCGCGGTAGTGACCCCGATGCCACGATCTATTGGCTCGCGCGCATGATCGATGCTGGGGAGGATCCTAAGTTTATCGCTCGCCGTATTATGATTCACGCTTCTGAGGATGTTGGCAACGCCGACCCGCAGGCGCTTTTGGTGGCGCATGCCGCGTTTAAGTCTGCTGAGGTCATTGGCTATCCCGAGTGCCGCATTAACCTTGCTCAGGCTGCACTCTATGTGTGCTTGGCGCCTAAGTCAAACGCATGTGAGGCCTCGATTGACGCGGCGTTGGCCGATATTCATAGCAGCGGTTTACGTGAGGTGCCGAGTTATTTGCGCGATCGTCATCGCCCAGGTAGCGACGAATACGGTGTATATAAGTATCCGCATGATTATCCCGAAGGCTGGGTCGATCAGCGCTATTTGCCCGAAGGCTTGGAACGCGGTGCATTTTGGCAGCCTGCCGGCCGCGGTTGGGAAGAATGGCGCGTAGAGCAAAGTGAACGCGACCGCAGCGGGAATGCACCGAAGTAGCTGCTGATAATTTTGTCCCACGTTGCTGCTCATGGCATGTTCGGTCCCCTTTGGGGTACCATGGAAACCGTCTGTATATCGATTCCTTTGGGAGGCTTGTATGAGTCCCATTCAAATCGCTCTGCTGCTGCTCGCTGTTGCCGGCGTGTGGGCCATCGTTGAGCTCGCGCTTACCCTGCGCAAGACCCGTACCGTTGTTGACTCGCTCGATAAGACCGTTAACGACCTCAACAACACCATCGCCGAGGCTCAGCCTGTGGTGGCAAAGCTCGATGGCGCTGTCGATGAGCTTACGCCGGCGCTTGCCCAGATGGAGCCGCTGCTTAAGTCGAGCAAGACGGCAGTTGATGCCCTTACCTCCAATCTCGTAGAGGTCGAAGCCGTGGTTCGCGACATTTCTGAGGTCACCGGTAGCATGGCCGAGGCCAGCAATGCTGTGTCGAGCGTGACCGACTCTGCCGCCGGTGCTGTGCAGAAGCTCTTCAATAAGGTGAAGGCTCCTGCAGCTGAAGCCGAGCGCAAGCTTTCCGCTGCCGCCGAAGAAGCCGAGCAGCCGACCGAGCGCGTCTTGATTGGCAAGGCGGAGGACGAGGCCGCCGATGGCGCAGATGTGGCTCAGAAGTCTGCATCCAAGCGGGCTCAGTATTACACCTATACACCCTCCGAGACCTCTGAGGAGTCCTGCGATGAGTAGCGAAGCAGCCTGCCCCATCACGCTGACCGTTGCCGGCGACCCGCGTCTCGCTCGCCTTGTGCGCATGACGGCAGCCAACGTTGGTGCCCTGTGTTCCATGTCTGTCGATCGCATCGAGGACATCCGCATGGCTGCCGAGGAAGCCTTTATCTTTGGCTGCACGGCTGTTGATTCCGACGACATCTCAATCAAATTCGATGTCGATGAATCTCACGTTGGCATGACCTTTACCTTTGGCGATCAGGCCACCGTCGACGAGGATGACCAGGCTGCTGTTTATGCCGAGCTTATTTTGGCGAGCGTGTGCGACTCCTACGAAAAGACTGCGGCGCCCCTGACGCTTTCCCTCGACCTCAAGGCGGATATTTAATATGACCGAACGTTCCCGGAGCGGCAAGACCGCTTGGGACAAGGAGAAAACCCGCGAGCTGTTTCGTCGCTACAAGGAGACCGGTGATCCGGACGCCCGCGAACAGCTCGTCATGTCCCATATGAACCTGGTAAGGTTTCTTGCCAACAAATTTAAGAATCGCGGCGAGCCGCTCGACGACCTCATGCAGGTCGGCTATCTGGGTTTGCTCAAGGCTATCGACCGCTTTGACCCCGAGCGCGGACTCGAGTTCACGACGTTTGCGACACCCACTATCCTGGGCGAGATCAAACGCCATTTCCGCGACAAGGGCTGGAGTCGCCCAAGGTTGAGGAGATCGCTGAGTATCTAGATGTGACTGTCGATGAGGTCCTCGAGGCTATGGAATCGTCTTCGGCCTATACCTCGGTGCCCATCGAGGCTCCTGGTGCGTCCGATTCCGACGATGCGCCCTCGATTCTCGACCGTTACGCCGACGATGACAACGAGCTCGACTTTACCGATGACCGCCTGGTGATCGAGGAAGCCATCCGCGATTTCTCGCCGCGCGAGCGCGAGGTGATCGAGCTGCGCTTTGTGAAGGGCATGACCCAGATCGAGATTGCCAAGAAGCTGGGCATCTCGCAGGTGCAGGTCTCGCGTCTGCTGCGCCGCACGCTTAAGAAGATTCAGGACAAGATCGACCCCGACGGAGTGATGATTCGTTCATGAGTGAGCACCCCCAACAAACCGATCGCGTGCTGCGCGACACCCGCGTTCTGACGCTGCGCATTTGGGCTGTTGTCGGCTGCATTGTTATTGCTGCTGTCATCTTTAACCTTATGGGCATCCTGGCACCGGTTATTGAGTTTCTTGCCGTTGGCTCCATCATTGCTTTTGTGATGTCCCCGATCACCAACTGGCTCGAGCACCATGGCGTGAATCGCGGCATCGGTTCGCTTATTGCGCTAATTGTTGTTGTTGCCGTGCTCGTCGGTGTCGTTTGCATCTTGTCGCCGATTCTCTTTGGTCAGATCATGGAAGTCCTGAGCCGCCTGCCCGAGCAGCTTCGTGTTGCGGGTGGCGATCTCAATGAGATGATCTCGCATGCCAAGACGCTCAACAACACGCCGGTTAAGGAGTACTTGGACGACAATCTGTCATCACTCGTTACCGTCGCATCGAAGTATGTGTCTCAGATTGCCGCCGAGCTCGGTCGCGGTGTATTCCCGCTCATTACCAATACGGCATCGCAACTGTTCGTTATCTTCCTGGGCCTGGTGCTTGCCTACTGGATGGCCTGCGACTACCCTCGCATGCACCACGAGATTTGCACCATCATCGGTCAGGAGAAGGAGACCTCGTACCGCTTTATGGTCGCCATCCTTTCTCGCTCTGTCGGCGGCTACATGCGCGGTATGGTCGTGACGTCCATCTGCGGTGGTTTCCTCGCCTTTATCGGTTTTATGATCATCGGCCATCCGTATGCGGCGCTCATGGCTATCTTTACCGGCATCATGCATTTGGTTCCGGTCGTCGGTCCCTGGGTGAGCGCAGCAATCGCCACAGTGCTCGGTTTCATGTTCAGTCCCATGTTGGCGTTATGGACGCTCATCGTGACGATGGTCGCACAAAATGTCACCGACAATGTGATTTCGCCTAAGGTCATGCAGAGCTCAGTGCAGGTGCATCCCATCATGAGCCTTACGGCGCTCGTTATTGGCTCGGCACTCATGGGCCCCATCGGCATGATTATTGCCATCCCGCTTTGTGCGGCTCTCAAGGGTATCTTCGTGTACTACTTCGAGAATG
Organism: Collinsella sp.; assembly: GCA_022720335.1. Taxonomy (GTDB): domain Bacteria; phylum Actinomycetota; class Coriobacteriia; order Coriobacteriales; family Coriobacteriaceae; genus Collinsella. The sequence goes on along the minus strand of JAIHVJ010000124.1, from coordinate 4,063 downwards.
AGACCGGTCGCCAGCTTGTGGCATACGACGGCGCCGTGTTTAAGGGCACGCCGTATCGCGATGCCGAGGGCAACCCGGTCGCCGCCTACGACGCGCTCGGCGACGATACCTTCATCTACGAGTCCGAGCTCATCGGCAACGAGATTGTGCCCGAGGCCAAGGCCATGCCCAAGCCCGAGCTCGATAATCCCTGGATTAAACTCTCGAGCCTGCAGCCCGATGCCACGGGCTTCTTCAAGAACCCCTTCGCCAAGGACGATGACTCCAACTCGGACGACGACACCAAAACCGGCATCGACGGCTCCATGGACGACTCGGATTCTAAGTAGGTCCTATTAACGTTTCTTGAAGTTGAAAATGACAAGAAACGCGAGCAAAGCGATTGATAAGGGGCCGGCAACATAGAAAAAGAGAATGTCAATTGCGCGTAGAGTGTAATAAGCCTTATCGCCGGACATTACTGCATACAACACGTAGCCAAATGCTGGTTGGTTTGCGTACCAGCAGGTGAAAGCCAAAAGCGTTAAAAGTGCCGCTAACAGAAGTGCATTGAGGAAAAATCGTTTGCTTTTCATCGATCGCTCCTTCCGGGTGACTCTTATATGTAATTCTACAGCAGTCCTTTTTCAAAGGATCGCACAGTACTAAATAACGTGCACTTTCGCTGGAGGGTCGCTGTTTGGCGGCCCTCTTTTTTGCACAGGCGCGGTGGGATGGTAATATCGTTACGTTTGAACTGTTTCGATGTGAAACCGAGGAGATTCCCTCTATGAGTGCTGACTACCCGTCAATGACTACGGCCGAGATTCGCTCCAAGTTCCTCAACTTCTTTGAGGAGCGCGGTCTTAAGCTCTATCCTTCTTCGTCCCTCGTCCCCGACGATCCTTCGCTGCTGCTTGCCAACGCCGGCATGAACCAGTTTAAGGAGTACTACCAGGGCAAGAAGACCATGAAGGAGATCGGCGCGATCTCCTGCCAGAAGTGCGTCCGCACCAACGACATCGATTGCATCGGCGAGGACGGCCGTCACCTGTCCTTCTTCGAGATGCTCGGCGACTTTTCCTTTGGCGGCGTCTCCAAGCAGCAGGCCTGCGCCTGGGCCTTTGAGCTCATCACCAAGGAGTTCAAGCTGCCGCTCGACCGCCTGTACTTCACCGTCTTTACCGAGGACGACGAGACCCATGACGTGTGGCGCTCCCTGGGCGTTGCCGAGGATCACATCTCGCGTCTGGGCGAGGACGACAACTTCTGGGCTGCTGGCCCCACCGGTCCCTGCGGTCCGTGCTCCGAGATCTACTTTGACATGGGCGAGGAGGTCGGCTGCGGTAGCCCCGACTGTAAGCCCGGCTGCGACTGCGACCGCTTCCTGGAGTTCTGGAACCTCGTGTTTACCCAGTACGACCGCCAGGAGGACGGCTCCATGCCGGAGTTGCCGCACCGCAACCTCGATACGGGCATGGGCCTGGAGCGCATGGCCGCCATCATGCAGCACAAGACCGCCAACTACGACGGCGATCTGATGCAGCACCTCATCAAGCTGGGTGAGGAGATCAGCGGCAAGACCTATGACGCCGAGGATTACTCCGGTTCCAGCCGCTCCCTGCGCATCATCGCCGACCACTCCCGTGCCGTTGACTTTATGATCTCTGACGGCATCCTCCCCGGTAACGAGGGTCGCGAGTACGTTCTTCGCCGCCTGCTCCGCCGCGCCGTGTTCCACGGTCGCCTGCTGGGCATCGAGGGCGCCTTCCTGACCAAGTTCATCGACGAGGTCAACGCTCAAATGGGCGAGGCCTATCCCGAGTTGCTCAAGAACGTCGCGCTCGTCAAGGGCATCGTTGCCTCCGAGGAGGAGCGCTTCTCCACGACGCTCGACAACGGTCGCGTCTACCTGGATGAGGCCCTGGCGGCGCTTGCTGAGGGCGCTGTGCTTCCGGGCGATGTCGCCTTTAAGCTGCACGACACCTTTGGTTTCCCCATCGACCTGACCGTCGAGATTGCCGGTACCGCTGGGCACGACGTCGACATGGATGGCTTTACCGCTTGCATGGAGGACCAGAAGGCCCGCGCCCGCGCCAATGCCAAGGGCGACGCCTGGGGCAGCTTCAACGACGTGTGGGTCGAGCTTTCCGACAAGGTTGCCGCGACCGAGTTCGACGGCTATGACAACGACGTCATCGAGGGCGCCAAGGTTGTCGCCATCGTTCGCAACGGCGAGTCCGTCGAGTCCGCTGCCGCCAGCGAGGACGTTGAGGTCGTGCTCGACCGCACCCCGTTCTACGCCGAGATGGGTGGCCAGCAGGGCGACGCCGGTGAGCTTTCCGCCGAGGGCGTTGTTCTGACCGTTGCCGACACCAAGAACCACAACGGCCTGTATGCTCACGTCGCTCACGTTGCCGAGGGCACGCTGACCGTCGGTGCTACCTTGACCGCCGCGCTCGACGCCGAGCGCCGTGGTTTCCTGCGCCGCAACCACACCGCCACCCACTTGCTCGACGCTGCGCTTAAGCAGGTCCTGGGCGAGCATGTCTCCCAGGCCGGCTCGCTGGTGACGCCCGAGCACCTGCGCTTTGACTTCACGCACTTCGAGGCTCTGTCCTCCGAGCAGCTCAAGGCTGTCGAGGACCTGGTCAACCAGCAGATCTTCGCTTCCAAGCCAGTCGTGACCCGCGTCATGGGCATCGACGAGGCTAAGGCCGCCGGCGCCGTCGCCCTGTTTGGCGAGAAGTACGGCGACGTCGTCCGCGTCGTCTCCGTAGGCGCCGAGGATCAGCCGTTCTCCCGCGAGCTCTGCGGTGGTACGCATGCCGCCAACACCGCCGAGATCGGTCTGTTCAAGATCATCTCCGAGTCCTCCACGGGCTCGAATGTCCGCCGTATCGAGGCCGTGACCTCCAAGGGCGCTCTCGATTACATGGCCGACCGCCTGGCGCTCGTTGACGCCGCCGCTGCTGCGCTCAAGTGCCGTGTCGACGAGGTTCCCGCCCGCGTGGAGAACCTGCAGACCGAGCTGCGTGAGACCGCCGGTAAGCTCAAGAAGGCTCTGACCGGTGGCTCCTCCGATGCGATCTCCAGCGCCATCAACGGCGCTGTCGAGCTGAATGGCTACAAGCTCGTCGTCGCTGAGCTCCAGGGCCTTGAGGCTGCCGACCTGCGTAACGTTTGGGATACCGTGCACCAGAAGGTCGCCGGCCCCGTCGCCTGCGTCGTTGCCAGCGTGACCGAGAAGGGCACCCCGGCTCTGCTCGCTGCCGGCTCCGATGACGCCGTCAAGGCCGGTTTCCACGCCGGTAACGTGATCAAGCAGATCGCGGGTCTGGTCGACGGTCGCGGTGGCGGTCGTCCCAACATGGCCCAGGCCGGTGGCAAGAATGCTGCCGGTATCGCCGATGCCCTCGCGGCCGCTAAGACCGCACTCGGCGCCTAAGAATCTAAGAAGTCACTGTGGTCGCGCTTGCGCTGGACATAGGGGAGACCAGGATTGGCATCGCCGTCTCGAGCCGTGATGGCAAGATGGCGATGCCTGTCAAGGTGCTTCCGGCTGCCGAGGTCACCGGTATGGCCAAGACGTTCCGCTACCTGGTTGAGGACTATGAGCCCGACATCCTGGTAAGCGGACGCCCCCTGACCATGGCCGGTGAGCCCGGCCCCCAGGCCGAGCGCGTTGCCGCCGTGGCGCAAAAGATTGCCGACGAGCTCGATCTTCCGCTGGAGTTTGAGGACGAACGTCTGTCTTCGCAAGAGGCCAAGCGTATCCTGCGCGAGCAGGGCCTCAACGAAAAGCAGATGAGGGGCAAGATCGACATGATTGCCGCCAGCCTGTTTTTGCAGACGTGGCTCGATCGAAAAAACGAGGAGGTTTCGCATGTCTAGCGCTTCCGATCCGCGCCAGCAGAATCGTACACGGCAGCCGGCGTCGCGCCCTGCCCAGCCTGGCCAGCGTCCGGCACAGCCGACGCAGCGCGCAGCTCAGCCTGCCGCGCGCTCGGTGCAGTCCTTCTCTCATTCGGCCCAACCTGTTCAACGGACGGGTCAGCAGCCTTCTGCTCGTTCGGTTCAGCAT
>JAIHVJ010000123.1 GCA_022720335.1 Collinsella sp. | reverse complement strand
CCTCTGGCACTTCAACAACATTGTCGCAGCCCCGACCCGCGGTCACGAGCGGGGGCTCCTGTCGTTTCCGTGCCCCTGGATTGGGTCATAGTGTCTGTCTTTGCCTGGTCATTGACGTTGCCGTTCTATTTACTGGGGTTATCGGTACGGCCTTTGCCGTATTATTGAGGCTGTTTGTTGCTTTGCTTGTTGTTGAGGGGCTTTGTTGGACAGCTATTTTACTCTGCAATCGAATATTGAGGCTACGGGCGAGTTCGTTGACCGCAAGAGCCGGTTTATTGCCCAGCTGGTCCATATTGAGTCCGAGGATGAGGCGAATGCCTTTATCGAGATGGTTCGCAAGCGTCATTACGACGCTCGACACAATGTTCCCGCGTGGATTTTAGTCGATGGACGCGAGCGCCAGAGCGATGATGGTGAGCCGAGCCGCACGAGCGGTATGCCGACGCTCGAGGTGTTGCGCGGCGCAGAGCTCAAAAATGTTTGCTGCGTGGTGACGCGCTATTTTGGTGGCACGCTGTTGGGGCCTGGTGGCTTGGTGCGCGCCTATACCGCTGCGACGCAGGCGGCGGTGGCCGCGGCTCAGGAGGCCGGGCAGATCGTTGAGATGACAAGCGTCGTGCCGGTTGACGTGCATGTGGCCTATCCGCAGTACGAGCAGGTGCTTCGCTTGGCGCAGGATTCGGGTGCCAAGGTTTCGGATACCGATTACGCGGACGCCGTGACACTTCATTTGGTGTTTAAGGCGGGGGAGCAGGAGCCGTTTTGCGCTAAGATGCGCGAGCTTATGGCGGGGCGCGAGGAGATCGAGGTCGGCGCTCCCGAATTTGCAGAGTTCTAACGGCGACGGCCGGCACGCTTGGGATCCATCCAAAAGCACGCCGGCCGTCGTTTTTCTGTTGCTGCCGTTTACTCGGCGAGCTGCTTTAGCACATCGCAGGCAATCTCGACGGCATCGTCGATGCAGCCGGGGCAGCTGCGGAGCGGACCCTTATCCGATCCGATGCCCTTGAGCGTGCCGCAGACGGTCGTTGTGTTCTTCTCGCCAAAACGCTTGGCGATTTCGCGCGACAGCTTGTAGGTCTGGCCCTTGGTCTTGGGGTTTTCCATGCCGTCGCTCATTACAAAGCCCATGATGGCCACGGCGCCCGAGATGGCGCCGCAGGTTTCGGTCATGCCGCCCATGCCGGCGCCAAAGCCCTCGGTGAGGGTAAAGGCGACCTGGGGGTCGAGCCCGACGGCGGGCGCGAGCGTGCAGGCGACGGCCTGGGCGCAGTTAAAGCCACGGGCGTGATATTCGGCAGCTTGAGCCTGACGGGCGGTGATGTCGAGCTGGGCCGTATCGATTTGCTTCATCGTTGTCTCCTTGGTCACGGTGTACCCGCCTATGGTACCCGTGACGGGGCATGTAATCATCGAGAGCTTCATGTATGCCTCGTTTTTATCTATCGAGCAAATGCCCAAGGCTTGAGATAAATACCCCTGATCAATTTGTCCCATAACCTACCTTGGGGATGGGTTGAGAGGGGTGCAGGGTAGCGGTATCGTGAACCGAATAAAACGTAACCCAGGCAAGGGAGCTAGATATGAGCGAGCAGACCATCGGTACTACATGTGTTCAGGGCGGCTATCACCCGGGAGATGCCGAGCCGCGCCAGGTGCCCATCTACCAGTCCACCACGTGGAAGTACGACACGTCGGAGCATATGGGCAAGCTGTTTGACCTGGAGGAGTCGGGCTACTTCTACAGCCGTTTGCAGAACCCCACGTGCGATCTGGTTGCCGCCAAGATCTGCGAGATGGAGGGAGGCACTGCCGCGATGCTCACGAGCTCGGGCATGGCTGCGAATTTCCTCGCGATCTTTAACGTGGCCGGTGCCGGCGATCATGTGGTCGCGAGTTCTGCCATTTACGGCGGTACGTATAACCTGCTCGCCCACACCATGGGCCGCATGGGCGTGACCTGCACGTTCGTCGCCCCCGACTGCACTGATGAGGAGCTCGAGGCAGCCTTTGAGCCCAATACCAAGCTCGTCTTTGGCGAGACGATCGCCAATCCCGCCCTCGCCGTGCTCGATATTGAGCGCTTTGCCAAGGCCGCGCACGACCACGGCGTGCCGCTGATGGTCGACAACACCTTCCCGACGCCCGTGATGTGCCGTCCCTTTGAGTGGGGCGCCGACATCGTTACGCACTCCACCACCAAGTACATGGATGGACATGCTGCCTACCTGGGCGGCGTGATCGTTGACCACGGCCAGTTTGACTGGATGGCCCATGCGGATAAGTTCCCGGGTCTCACCACGCCCGACGAGAGCTACCACGGCGTGACGTATGCCAAGAAGTTCGGTCGCGAGGGCGCCTTCATTACCAAGGCCACCGCGCAGCTCATGCGCGACCTCGGCCCCATGCAGAACCCGCAGGCGGCCTTCTTCCTGAACAGCTCGCTCGAGAGCCTGCATGTGCGCATGCCGCGTCATTGTGAGAACGGCCTGGCCGTTGCCAAGTTCCTGCAGAGTCATCCCAAGGTACGCTTCGTGAGCTATCCGGGCCTAGAGGGCGATAAGTACTATGACATCGCTCAGAAGTACATGCCCAACGGTACCTGCGGCGTTGTGAGCTTTGGCTTTAACGGTGGTCGCGCGGCGGCTGAGACCTTTATGAAGAGCCTTAAGCTCGCCCAGATCGCCACGCATGTGGCCGACGCCCGCACTTGCTGCCTGCATCCCGCTAATGCCACGCACCGCCAGATGAACGATGAGGAGCTCATCGCCTGTGGCATCTCCGCCGATATGGTACGCCTGTCGTGCGGCCTCGAGGACACGGCCGACTTGATTGCCGACCTTGAGCAGGCACTCGAGCAGTGCTAGGCCAGCGTTCGCATAAGGCGCCGATGCTGGCAGAAAGCTTCGGTGGCCTTTCGTTCCGATTCCGTAGGCGGGACCCCAATCGCGACTGTTTACAGGCGATTGGGGCCCCGTTTTTTGCGTTGGACCACTCGAAAGGATGGATATGGAGAAAACCGCAGAGCAGCTGCGCCGCGAGCACATTGCCCTTGAGGGCGACACCCATGGCAAGAACAAATGGGCGATTCTGTTTACCGTGCTCATCATGACGTTTATGTCGTGTCTGGATTCGACCGTCGTGACCGTGGCGTTGCCCGTGATGCAAAAGGAGCTGGGCGTGGGCCTCGACCGCATCCAGCTGGTGAGCTCGGTGTACCTGCTTGCGACATGCGTGGCTATGCTGCCGTTTGGCCGCTTGGGCGACGTGCGCGGCAAGGTGGGCGTATTCCAGCTGGGCGTAATCGTTTTTACGGCCGGCTCGCTGCTTTGCGGCCTTTCGGGTTCGCTCGAGGTTCTTATCCTGGCACGCATTGTTCAGGGCGTCGGTTGCGCGGCGGCCATGGCTAACAACATGGGCATCATCACCGAGTCGTTTCCGGCGCGCGAGCGCGGTCGTGCCATGGGTATTCTCGCGACCTTTGTGGCCCTCGGCATGATGTGTGGCCCCGTGCTCGGCGGCATGCTGGTGGCAAGCTTTCCCTGGGAGAGTATCTTCCTCATCAACCTGCCTATTGGCGTGATCTCGTTTATCGTGGGGCTCTACACACTGCCGCATGTTAGGCCAGAGGCCGGCGAGCGCCCCATGTCCCTGATCGAGGCCGCTCGTCGCTGCTTTGCAAATTCGGCCTTCACCATCAACCTTGCCTGCATGCTCATCGTGTTCGTTGGCATTGGCGCATCCGAGTTTATTCTGCCGTTCTATTTTCAGGACGCCCACGGCTTTGGTTCCGACATTTCCGGATTGCTCTTTTTGGCGCTGCCGATGGTGAATGCCTTTATCGGGCCGCTTTCGGGTACGGTTTCGGACCGTGTTGGCTGCGAGGGCCCTACGGCGGTCGGCCTGGGCGTGTATGTGTGCGGTCTCTTTGCGGTAAGCACGCTCGACGAGCGCTCTTCTATCCCTGTGATCGTGTGCTGTGTCGCGTTTATGTCGTGCGGTACGTCGGTTTTCCAGAGTCCTAACAACTCGTTGTACATGGGCTCGGCTCCGCGCGAAGCACTCGGCTTTGCGGGTAGTCTGGGTAGCCTGGCGCGTTATGCGGGTATGGCACTCGGCATTACGGTGGCGTCGAATATCCTGTATGGACAGATGAGCGTGGCGATGGGCGAGGCCGTGACCAGTTTTGTTGCAGGACGTCCGGATGTGTTCCTGTTTGGTTTCCGTTCGGTGTTCTATGTGTTGATGGCTGTGGCCGCTGTGGGCTTTGCGCTTGCCATGGTGCGTTTGGTGAAGATGCGCGCCCGCCATTAGCGTGTTGGGAGGCTGTCTGCCACGATTCGCGCCGTCCCAAAAAGACTGGTTTGTGGTGCGATGCGGCTTGTGGGACGGGCGGGGGTCGGTCCGTGGTAGACTATCGAACAACGTTTATTAATCGCGCGGTATCGTTGCCGCGAGAAGGGGTTGCGCCATGCAGGAGCTTGAGGATCGTATTCGCCATGACGGCATCGTAAAGGCCGGTAACGTCCTTAAGGTTGATGCCTTCCTCAACCACCAATGCGACGTTGAGCTGTTCGACCACATGGGCGCCGAGTGGGCCCGTCTGTTCGAGGGTGTCGAGATCAACAAGATCCTGACGATTGAGGCTTCGGGCATTGGCATGGCTTGCATCGCGGCTCAGCATTTTGGCGGCGTGCCGGTGGTCTTTGCCAAGAAGGCGCAGTCCATCAACCTCGACGGCGAGCAGTATGCCACGACCATCTACTCCTTTACCAAGCAGAAGGAGTACCCGGTCATTGTGGGTAAGCGCTTCCTGTCCGAGGGCGACAAGGTCCTGATCATCGACGACTTCCTGGCCAACGGCTGCGCGCTTGAGGGCCTTATTAAGATCTGCGAGGCTGCGGGCGCCGAAGTTGCCGGCATTGGCATCGCCGTTGAGAAGGGCTTCCAGGGCGGCGGCGATAAGCTCCGTAAGCGCGGCTTCCGCGTTGAGAGCCTGGCACGTATCGCCGATATGGACTGCGAGAACGGCGAGATCACCTTCGCCTAAGCGCGCAACACAAGCGATTGGTATGCGATGTGACAAAGGGACTGTCCCTTTGTCACATTTTTTGTATGAGGGGAGGTGTTGATATGGACGAGAACAAGATGGGATGGCGCGAGTATGCGCGCTATGCCGAGATGTCGGCCGAGGAGTTGGCGCGCGATTGCGAGGTGCAGGTGTTTCGCGCGACTGGTCCGGGCGGACAAGGCGTCAACACGACGGACTCGGCGGTGCGCATGAAACATATCCCTTCGGGAATTACCGTGACGGCGCGCGAGAGCCGCAGCCAGTTCCTAAACCGTAGCAGCTGCCTACGTAAACTGCGCGCTGAGCTTGAGCGTCGCGGGCGTCCGCCGCGCCGCCGCGTCAAGACCAAAGTGCCACAGCGATCGCGCCAGCGCAGGCTCAACGACAAACACTTCAATGCGATTAAAAAGGCCAACCGTCGCAAGCTGGGCGGGGAGGAATGATCTTATCAATAAGTTGCGGTGAAATAGGGACTGTTTTGCGGCTTTAGCTACATAAAC
>JAIHVJ010000122.1 GCA_022720335.1 Collinsella sp. | reverse complement strand
GAAACTTTAGGGGTATCAGAGTTCTGCAAGAGAACCTCCTGTTGAATAGCGTGTAACAGGGTTATTTTAGCAGCCGAGTTGCGGCGGGCGGCAGCGCTTGGAATTAGATAAAGTGCTCCAAGCAGGCTTTGAGACCGCGAGTCGAAAGATAGAACAGCGTGGCGTCTGCCATCGTAACGCCCGAGGTCGCCGCAACGAGCTTGCGGGCAACACGGCGAACGGCGCCCTTAGCAGGCACATCCGCCCACGCCGTTCCCAAAAACGTCGTGAGGTCCATGTTGACGCGAGCCGCCACGCGATGGAAGTCATCGGCATCCAAGCGCGCCAGGTCGAACACAGTTAGGTCCAAAAACCAAGTTATCAGCTCGCCGGGGCACAGGTCTAAAAGACCGTAGGCCGCCCAGTCCTCCAAGACCTCCTCGAGCATCCTCATGTGGGCGTCAAGCTTTTTAGCGCGAGCCTCGGCACTGTTGAACTCGTGCGTCGCCGATTCGCTCTCCATCACGTAGTGGTAGAACTTGTCCGGCATGACGACTGTCTTAGGAGCCAGCGCATAAGCTGCTAACTGGAACACGACATCCTCGCCCAAAGCCAAACCGGGGGCGAAGCGTATGCCTTCGCGATTGAGCAGCTCGCGCGAAAAAGCCGCACGGCAGGCATAGGGCTGCGCATTCGAATGGAACAGCAGTTGGGTATCACGGGCACCGAAGGTACCAGCTTTAGGGCTCATGAGTTGCTGGACGCGTTTGGGGGCAGCATCGGCAGGTTCACAGACACCGCCAAAAACGGCAGCCTCGGCATCTGCAGACTCCATGGCATGCAGCACGCGCTCGACCGTCTGGGCATCGATGTAATCGTCAGCGTCCACAAAAAAGACGGTCTCGCCCTCGGCGACATCGATACCGGCATTTCGAGCACACGAAACACCCGCGTTTTCCTGGTCAATCACCAGTACGCGATCGTCGGCCTGCGCGATCTGGCGCAACACGTTCAACGAATCATCAGTCGAACCGTCGTTGACGCAGACAACCTGAATCGAGCGCTCGGACTGGGCTAACAGCGAATCGAGACATCGCTGAATGGAGCGCGCAGAGTTGTAAACAGGGACGACAATGGTAGCTTTAGGACACGAGGCCTCTCCCATGCCGACCTACCCCCTCAGCGATTCGATGAGGAAGGCGGCGACCACGCCTGGGCCTCCAACCGAGGCGTAATACTTAGCACGCCCCAAGGCACCATCCGTCGCAAAACTCGGATGCTCGTCAACCCAGCCCTCAGGATCTTTGAGGATGGCAGCGAGATTCGCGCGCTTCCACGGCTTGAGGTCGTCAAGCGAAAACTCCCCCGCGTCCAAGGCCGCCTGAAATTCCTTGGCCATCTGCACCAGGAACTCCTTATAGAACTTAGGCGCCAGGCGCACGTAGTTCCACATGTACGAATCGTACTTAATGAGCTGATTGAACTTGAGCATGCGCGCAACGTCATCACTTGCGTGGTCACGGGCATAATCCTCTCGAATCCAACGCTCAATCTCGGCATACTCGGCATTGACGCAAAAAACCTTGGCAGAAGAATTGACCGAGGAGTTCTCGTTGTCCTGGCGATACGAAAGCACGGCATCGTGCAGGTAGACGGCCTTGTCGGCGCACGCGATCACCTTAAAGGCAAACGACGTGTCCTGAAAGGAGGCACCCGGGGTCGGCAAGAACTTGATGCCGTTGCGCTCAAGAAAATCGCGACGGTAGACGGCCGACCAAATCGACGGCTTTTGCTTAAAGAACTGTGTCGTGTCGCTTGGGTGCACCGGTTTGCCGCAGTCCTTGGGCTTAAACATCTCGTGCAGCGAGCGGCGCTCCTCGGGCTTGGACCAGTAGAAGTCAAAGTTGGCCTTCGCAAAATCGGCGTTGCAGCCCTCGGCCGCCGACACAAGCTTCTCCAGCGCATCGAGCGCCATAAAGTCATCGGACTCCAGGATGCCCACGTACTCGCCGCGGGCCATCTCCAGGCCGCGGTTCATCGAGTCGCCGTAGCCGCTGTTGGCCTTGTCGATCATCTTCACACGCTCATCGCGCTCCATGTACTCGCGGATGATATCCGGCGAGTTATCGGTCGAGCCATCGTTGATGCAGATGATCTCGATGTCCTTGAGCGTCTGCGCCACGGCGGAATCGAGGCACTCGCGCAGGTAGCGCTGAACATTGTAAATGGGAATAAGCAGCGACAGAACAGGGCTGCCAGAGGCGTTAGTAGACAAATGTGCTCCTTAGGAAATACCTGTCGTTTCATGGTATCAAAGGGTCAGCGCGCCAGCGGGCGTTTATATAATCTATGGAGCCTCTTGCGGGCAAAGCAGCCCCACATCATGCGGCGGGCCCATGGCAGGTTCCTGCGTTTTATTCAAAGCTTGCCGTCAAGGTGCGCCGAGCCTTTACAATAGGACAGTCCCAAGGACGTATTCGATAGCTTCCGTGCAGCGCTCGCCCGCCGCGCGTGAAAGGATATATTGCCCCATGCCTTCAACCCTTCCCGCTCCCATCGACAAGCTCGCCATTGTCGTCGTTACGTACAAGCGCCAGGAACTCCTGGCCAACTTGTTCGACTCTATGACCGAGCTCACGGCAACGCCCTGGCGCATCGTGATTGTCGATAACGAAAATTCGCGCGAGACCGAGGCTATGTGCTCCGCATTCAACGAGCGCCTGGCCAACCTGTGGGGCATCGACACCGAGCAGCCCGACGCGCAAGGCGGCACCGACCGCGTTATCTACGCGCCGCAGCTTGAAAACGGTGGCGGCGCGGGCGGCTTCTCCGCCGGCACCAAGTGCGCCTACGACCTGGGCGCCCAGTGGTTCTGGGTGATGGACGACGACGTGCTCGTCATCCCCGAAGGCATCGAGCGTCTTGCCAAGTGGACCGACCGCTACGATGTCATCCAGGGTTCGCGCCTGGACTTTGACGGCGGCGCCTTCTTTTGGCAATACCAACTCATCCTTTCGCTCGGCATTCCCAACCCAGTCGCCAAGTGGGACTTGGGTCCAGAGGGTTATCGCGCCATGAACCAGCTGTGCTTTGAGGGCGGCATGTTCTCGCGCCGCGTGGTCGACAAGATCGGCCTGCCCGATGCGCGATTCTTCATCTACGGCGACGATGCCTGCTATGGCTACGTGGCCAGCCAGCACTTCCCCGCCGCCGTTGTGGCCGACCTGGTGCTCAAGCGCGCCCGCGCCGTCTCAAACTGGGATATCGCCGGCAAGCGCCAGCTCAACTCCACGAGCGACACCAACCGTTACTACATCATGCGCAACCGCGGCTATCTGGCCCGCTACATGCAGATTTACGGCGACTATCACCCCGTGCTGTTCCGTCTGGGCAACGCCGCGACCTTCTGCAAAGAGTTCATCCGCTTGGCTGCGGTCGACAAATGCTTTAAGACCGGTATTCCGGCGCTGCGCCGTGGCATGAAGGACGCCCGCAAGATCATCAAGGACCCCGACTGGAAGCCCATGCCGCCCATGAAGGACACCGAGTAACGGAAGCCGGAAACACCTCGGCGCTTAAAGCCGCTGGCACACCGTAGCCACATGCTGCCCATCAAAACCGAACCCCCAGCGCATGCGACCCACGCCGGGGCGCGGTACACGGATTTCGTCGATGCCGGCGCGCTCTATGTCGAGTAGCGACTGCACGGCCAGCAATTCCAGTCCCAGCGCATCCACATCGGGGTCATACATCAAGTTAATCGTTATCAGCGGGCGCTCGTCCAGCATGCCAATCGTATCTGCTACGTCGAACACAGCACCCGTAGGGAAAACCTGGATGTCCCAGCGACCTGCGCCACACTTTCGCCTCGAGGCAGGATTGGCATAGCCCGGTAAGCCAAAGCAGAGCCCCTGCAAGAGCAGATGATATGGCAGCGGCTTATCTGGGTCGGTCTCACCGATTCCCGCATCCCCCAGGATGCGGCTTAGCGCCCGCCTCACGGTATCCTCGTTCCCACGGCACAGCCCGTCGCGAAACGCATCGACGTCTCGAATGTCTTCGGCAGCGCACTCAAACCACTCAACAATCACTAGACGCAAGGCCTGTCGAAGCTCGTTATTGGGCAATCGCAAAGCACGGAGGCGATTGCCATGCTCTGGCTCCTCAGTCATATCCGTCGTGAGAAAACCGGACAGATACAGCGCTGTCCACATGCCATCGTCAGTCGAGACATCTGGCTCTGCAGTGCCCAAACAAAGCGAGACCTCAGCGCACCCATGGGCCTCGAGCAAATCAAACAAGACCGAAAGGCGGTCGAGATTCCACCCGGCAACTACCCTACTCAGGCAATCGGCATATCCATACAGATCGGCACGCACAGGCGCCGTGCAGCCTCGGCCAAGAAAACCGATCACACGCTCTGGACTCGAGCAATAGGCCCTGCCAAACCGATACCCCTCGAGCCATTCACGCGCATCATCCAGGTATTCCTCGCGCCCAGCATGATTCAAAAGAGTCTCGACCTCGGCATCCGAAAAACCGAAACATCGGTCACACCACGCCGACAGCGGCGTCGTCAGACAATACGAGCAGCCGCGCGAAGAAAGCGCCGCTTCGGCAGGACCGGGACACTCCCCCATCAGACACGTCAGCCGCAACGAATCGCGCCCAGTGGCAATGGCGTCAAACAGCACACGGTCAAGTAGTTCTGCCGGATCGGCGTCGGAAGCGTCCCTCGCGCTCGCACGGCGAGACCACGCCGCATCGTACCCATCAACGAGCAATACAACCTGCTCATCGCAGGCAATCTCCAGCAGCTCTATGAGCACACCGAGCACCGAGTCAACCTCGTCCGCGCTCGCCACGCCACGCGCGACACGTTCGATGTGACGCACCTTATCTCGAGCTAAATCCGGAGCCTCCAAGAGCGCCAACAAGCGAGCGCACTCGCCCGAAAGGGCATCGCGCACGACGCCGGCAACAGCGGGGCCACACCTCGCAGCGCCAGAAAAGTCCAGCGATATCACCGGATAGCAAGCATACTCATCCCGATAGCGCCCGCCGTTCGCATCCCAAATCTGAGCATCGGCAAACGAGATCCGACCGGCGCGACCGACCGCCGGACGCTCCAGAAAAGCCCTGAGCATCGACAAGTTCATGCTCTTGCCAAAACCCTCGGGTCGACAGCACACCACAACGGACGCGTCGCAGTCCAACACATCAGCAATAAACATGGTCTTGTCAACCAGCATGCAGCAACCAAGGGCCTCCGCATAGTCGTGCATGCCAATGGGCAAAACCGCATCGTCGGCACAGCCGATCAAGCGCACGCCAAAGCCAGCAGCACAATCAACATTTGCCTGTTCAGACACCAAAACGTTCCCCCTAAATCGCAGCACGATGCCAATTGTAATGACCGCATCGCATGTACCGATGACGCCGCGCAAACATATCGGGCAACGGTAGCAACAAGAGGTGTGAGGGGGCACAACTAATCGTTGCACAACAAAACGGGGCCCGACGCATTCGCACCGGACCCCGTCCCAACTCTTTAGTTATCTAGCAACCAAGAGGCTACTCCTCCGAGCCGTCCTCCCCAGAAGCTTTCTTCTGCTGATCGAGC
>JAIHVJ010000121.1 GCA_022720335.1 Collinsella sp. | reverse complement strand
GGTGGCGTCGGGCAGCTCCTGGCGCGGATACTCGGGCACCTGTCTGCCGGCCTTTTTGCTGCAGAGCTTCTGGCCGAGCTTGGCGGCACCGGCCGGGCACACCTCAACGCAGCGGCCGCAAGCCACGCACTTGTCCTTCTCGACCTTGGCGACATAGGCCGTGCGCGACAGGTTGGGCGTGTTGAACAGCTGCGAGGTGCGCAGGGCATAGCACACGTTGACGTTGCAGTTGCAGATGGCGAAGATCTTGTTCTCGCCGTCGATGTTGGTGATCTGGTGCACAAAGCCGTTGTCCTCGGCCTGGCGCAAGATATCGTAGACCTCCTCGCGCGTCACATAGTGGCCGCGGTCGGTCTCGACCACGTAGTCGGCCATATCGCCCACGGCGATGCACCAGTCGGCGGGGTCGTCGGCGCAGCCCTCGCCCATCACGCGACGGCTCGCGCGGCAGCTGCAGGTGCTGGCGGCATACTTACCCTCGTATTTGTCGAGCCAATGCTCGATATGCTCGATCGGCACCGACGTGCTCGCGGCATCGATAGCCTTCTCGACCGGAATGACATGCATGCCGATGCCGGCACCACCGGGCGGCACCATCGGCGTGGCCTTGGACAGCGGTCCCTTGGACGCCTGCTCAAAGAACTTGGCATAGACCGGGTGCTCCTCGAGCTGGCTCATGCGCATGTTGAGGAACTCGGCGGAACCCGGCACCAGCATGGGCAGCACCCACTGCTTGGCGCGCTCGGGGTTTTCCCAGTTGTACTCGAGCAGACCCGTGTAGCTCATGTCGTCGAGCATCTTCTCGATATCGGCCTCGGGCATGCCGGTGAGCTTGGCCATCTCGGGCAGCGTATAGGGACGGCGCATCTTCATCTTGCAGAGCACTTCGGCCTGCTCGTCGGTCGCGGCCTCGGCAAACGACCAGTACTCGTAGCCCAACAGCTCGTCGCGATGCAGCAGACGGTTGGTGCAGTGCTCGCACAGCTTGACGATGGCCTCGCGCGGATGCTCCGGCAGCGGCGGCACGAACTCCGAACCGATGTCGGGCTCGGTGTAGCTAATCCCCGGTCCGTTGAGAATCATGGTTGTCCCTTCTCTTGCCACAGCCCGACGAGGCCGCAGCGCCCCTCTTTTTTTGCAGGCCGGGCATGCCCCATGCCGTTCACCCGCCATTGTTGACATTGTGTCAAAAATAGTATTGACGAACCGTCAACAATATTCAAGACTGTTAGGCGAACGGTCAGGCAAAAGAGGATGAAAGGCGGCAAAACATGGGCAACAACACAGCAGGTACCTCTGTGGTCGATGCCGTCCCCGCATCCGATAGCGCGGCAAAGCGCCTGACGGGCGACGAACGCCGTCGCGAGATCCTCGATGCCGTGCGCACCGTAAGCTCCGAGCTGGGCGTGTCCCACCTATCGGTATCGGCCGTGACCAAGCGAGCCGGCTGCACGCGTTCATTGTTCTACCATTACTTCGCCGACATGGACGCCGCCGTCACCGCTGTTATGGACGAGGCGATCGACGGCTTTATCTCCGAACTCGAGCGGTGGAACGCCGACCGCACCGTCGGTGATATACGTTCTACACCCTCATCATGGGGTTGTTGATGTATATCCGCACGCACCCCGATGTGCCCGACGAGACGGTCAAGGAAATCATCGCCTCGACACTCCACATCGAGGGCTATACCGCCAAGTATCCGGAGCGCAAGCCCCAGAACTGACGACATTTGGCCAAACTGTCCGCGATCAGAAGAGGGGCCGCGGGCGTGTGAAAGGAGAGCAGCATGCTGTTCGATGTTTGGGGTAGCGATACCCTTATCCACTGGGCCGGCTGGGCCATGGTCTTTATTGGCCTGATCGTGCTCAACGAGGTCGGCCGCCGCACCAAGCTGGGCGCGGCAATCATCTTTGGCGTGGCTCCGCTGGCCATGACCATCTACTGCGTCGCCATCGCCATCGGCGTTTCGCAGGGTGCCGAGTGGGCGCTCGCCAACCCCACCCATGTGTACCAGAACAGCTGGTTCCACTACGCCAAGGTATACGCTGCGCTGGCCGGTTGCTGGGGCTTCATTGCCATTAAGTACCAGTGGGGAAAGATCGGCAAGGCGCATTGGTTCCGTGCGTGGCCGTTTGTGATCGTCGCCATCAACATCATGATTGCCGTCGTGTCCGACTTCGAGAGCGCCTACCACTTCTTTGTCCTGGGCGAGTCCACCTGGGTCACCTCCGAAGGTGCTACGCAGCTGGCCGGCTGGAACAACGTGTTCAACGGCATCGCCGGTATCATCAACATCTTCTGCATGACCGGTTGGTGGAGCGTCTACGCCTCCGAGGATCAAACCGACATGCTGTGGCCCGACATGACCTGGGTCTACATCATCGCCTACGACATCTGGAACTTCTGCTACACCTACAACTGCCTGCCCACCCATTCCTGGTTCTGCGGCTTTGCGCTGCTGTTGGCGCCCACCGTCGCCGCCTTTATCTGGAACAAGGGCGGCTGGATCCAGAACCGCGCCTTTACGCTGGCCATTTGGTGCATGTTTGCCCAGGTGTTCCCGTACTTCCAGGAGGAGTCCGTCTTTGTGACCCACTCCACGCTCGACCCCGGCGCCGCTACCGCGGTCTCGATCGCCGCACTGATCGCCAACGTCGCCGCGATCATCTACATCGCCTACCGCGCCAAAAAGCTCGGCCGCAATCCCTACAAGCAGGATGTCTTTGAGGGCACCAGCGATTGGGAGAAGGCTACCGCTCGCCGCGCCAAGGTGGATTACGCACGGCGGCTCTATGGGGTCCCGTTTTTGGGTACAGTGTTGTCCCGATATTGAGCTTGGGGGATATATGAAAGATGAGACGATGGGCCAAGAGGATGCGGCCCAAGATGCAGAAGCTTGCGCTGAGGCCTTGGAGAGCTTAGACCGGATTTCACTCGATGAGATTGCGTTTGACGATTCGGGCGTTGATGTGCAGGATGAGCCGGAAACCGAGGCGCAATCCGATGATCAGGATGCAGGCGACGTTGAGCCTGCCGAGGATGAGGCAGATCACGAAGACACCGAAAGCGAGGCCGGCAACCAGCCCGAATCCGACACGGGCGAGGAAACCGTCTTGCTCGACAGCTTACCGGCCGAGGATTCGCTGACCCGCGAGCTTCCTGGCCTGGGTTCCGCACCAGCCGTGGACGAGACCATCGCCATGGGCGATATTCCCCTACCATCCGTTCCCTCGGCACGCGAGGCCGAGGTTCGCCATCGCAAGATGTCGCCCAAGCGCCGCAACCTGATGGTTGCCGGCGTTGTGGCCGTCGCGCTCGTCGCCGGCGGTGCAGGCTATGCTGCCTGGAATGGATATCAGCAAGAGCAGGCTGCCGCTGTCGCCGCCAATGCCCACACGATGATGTCAGTGCAGATTGGCGTGCATGCCGCGGGCCTCGACTGTTCCACCGGCTCCAAGATTCCCGTACAGGTGAGCGGCCAGGACGCTGATGGCTCCTCCGTGAGCGAAACGCTCTATGTTGACGAGCACGGCCGCGGCATCAAACTGCTGCCCGGCGATTACACGCTCTCCATCGCTGCCTCCCCCATCGCGGCCGACGGCACCATCTATACCGTCCCGACCACCAAGACGCAGGTCACCGTTAAGAGCGATGGACAGGATTTAAGTGCCCAGGCCACCTTTAAGCTCAAGGTGCCTTCGGCCGACACGGTGACTGACGACCAGATCGATGCCGCCGCCAAGTATGCCGAGGAGGGCGGCGCGAGCTCTGCCGCTGCCGCCAAGATACTTCAGCAGGCCGCAATCACGCGCCGCGATGCCGCCGCCAACGCCGTGAGCGCGCAAAAGGCACAGGCGTCCCGTGATGCTGACGCTCGCCACAAGGCAACCGACCTCTACCAGCTCGATATTCCCGTCGAGTGGTACGGCAAGGTCGCAACTTGGCAAAACGGAAGCACGCTATGCATCTATCTGGGCGACGACGCCAATACGCCGCTCGTGACGCTCGTCGCCGTGCGCGATGGCGAGACCTTTACGCCCGATGACGGCGATACGGTTTTGGGCACGGTCAGCCTAGGCAACGGTTATACCGTCTACGCCAGCGGCCCCGTCTATCCGTACGTGGTGCCCCAGACCATCAACGGACAGACGCAGAACCCCGTGTCAACCTACCCCATGGACACGGCCATTGAGCTTGTCGAGCTTACGACCGGCAACCGCTATACCTATAGCCAGATCAAGAACGTGCTGGTCGGCAAAGACGGCAAGGCCGACGCCGCCGCCAAACTCGAGACCGACTACCTCGCCCAGATTCTGATGCCGAGTATCAAAGCCCAGGACTAGCCTGGCGCAGCAAGGTGCTCCCCAACCGTGATGAGGGAGCCAGGAGGTCCTGACCCCACAGGTCCATAGATGATTAGGCAAGGAGCCACTTCCATGCGGGCACAACGTGGACCACACCGTGCTCGCATGAAATATCGGTCTGTTCATCCATGGTAACGATTGCCGACTCGCCAAGATCGAACTGGGCCATCGAGGCATCAAGCGCGGCAATTTCGCGCTCGCGCGTTTTCTCACGTGCCATATCCGCACTCACCTGAATCAGGCTATAAGCCCGCATGAGAAGCGCGTCCCCAGCCACAAAGTCCACCTCATGGCTTTTGCTCTTCTCTTTGATCAGCAGGCGGCAGACCGAGCCGGTCCTCACCGCGGGAGTCTTTCTTCTTAGCGCATTGAACACTGCGGTCTCGAGCCTCTGGCCCTGGTCCAATGCTGATGCGGGAGAGAATGCTCCAAACATCGCAGGGTCGACAGCGTAGACCTTAGACGCAGACCGCATGTTATTTGCCAGTGAACGCGTGAACTCCGGCACAGAAAATAACAGGTAGGCGTCCTCATAATACTCAAGTAAATCGCTGAGCGAATTACGACTGACGGGTATCTGTCTGCTCTTGAACTCGTTGTACACTTTGTTCACTGACAGCTCTCGTCCCGAAGATGCCATACACCGCGTCAAGAACAGCGATGCCAGGCGAGGGTTCTTGACGTCGTAACGCTCAACGACGTCCATAGCGACCGTTCGCGAAGCATATTCCTGTAGCAGCTGAATCGCGTCTGTGGGCGTCTGCTCAAGTGTCGCGATGAATCCCCCTTGTTCAAGATACCCGATCAGATGATGTCGAAGCAGCGCTGCATCGCTCGGGGAAAAGGTCGCATCTGGCTCGAGAACGCTCCCCGTCTTATATCGAACGTATTCCGAAAAACTCAACGGAAAAAGCTCTCGCACAAGAGAACGACCCCTGAACTCGCTCTTAAGTTCTGAGGACAGCATCTTAGAAGAAGATCCCGTCACATAGACGGTCGCTTTCTCCGTATCGACTACACGCCGCAGAAACGCACCCCATTCGGGAATTTCCTGGATCTCGTCAAAGAAAATGTAAGCGCCCTCGGTTCGAGCAACAGGATACAGCGCATAGAACGTGTCGAGCACGTCCGCCAGCAGCGATGGCTCATACGGGCGCAAGCGCTCATCCTCAAAATTGAAGTAAAGCATCCGGTCAAGCTCGACGCCCCGGCTCTGAAGCCGCCGCATCTCCTGATACAGGCGATACGTCTTTCCACAACGGCGGGCCCCCACAATCACATTTACGATGTTGTCGCGCTTTGGCTCCTGTGGGTTTCCTAGATCAAGGTCTCGCTCAAAGACCTGCGGAACCCCCTGCTGTTCAAAGTCCTTTATTTTCTGGGCGATCAAGTCGTTGAATGCCATGATTCTCCAATCTTGCTCTCTAGCTAATCAAAATTATAGCGATTCTTGATTAATTAGAGAGCAAGATAATATCTGACTTGATTAACACTTAAGCAAGTTTTTTCACTATTACTGCTCGAAGGATGCCGAGTGGCTGAGAGGACAACCAAGCTCGAATGCGACTCCCTGGACAGTCGATTTGGGACGGGACTTTTTTGACTACCCTCCCCCTGTAGAAAAATCCCTAACGCAGTTGCGGTGAAATAGGGACTGTTTTTGCTGGTCAAACCGCAAAACAGTCCCTATTTCACCGCAACTTATTAGTGGCCTTTTGGGTGGCACTCAGCGCCAGGGGTCGGCTTCGAACATCGGCTCGTGCTCGGGGCGGCGATCGCTGTAGGGATCGTAGCCGTCGTCGTCCTCGTTCTCGGCACGAATGAAAGGGTCGCGCGGCTTGGGTGCCGGCTTAGGCGCAGGCTTGGGTGCGGCGGGCGCTGCCTCGGTCGCCGGCGTGTTCGTCTTGTTCTCGTCTTTCATCTGCATATCTCCTTGCCATGTGCTCACGTTCAGCATCATCGATTGTCGCACGAAAAAGGGCGGCAGACCCAATTGGATCCGCCGCCCTTGGCGTTTAGAGATGCCTGGTAGATTTTAAGGCATGTCCCAAAAATCTACTCGGCGTCGGGAACCTCGTAGGTGGCCGCCGGCGTGCTGTCGCACACGACGGTAAAGCCGCCGTCCTTGTCGACGTCGACCGTCACCTGATCGCCCTCGCGCACCGTGCCGTCGATGATGGCGGCGGCGATGGCATCCACGACCTCGCGCTGCACCAGGCGCTTGAGCGGACGGGCACCGAACACGGGGTCCAGGCCGCCCACGGCGAGCATCTGCTTGGCTGCCGGGGTGATGGCAAGCGTCATGCGCTCCTTGGCCAGACGCGCGCGGACGTCGGCGAGCTGGATGTCGACGATCTTCTCGATCTGCGCCATGCCGAGCGGATGGAACACCACGATGTCGTCGATACGGTTGAGGAACTCGGGGCGGAAGGTCTGAGCCATGGCCGCGTTGACCTGATGGCGCATCTCCTCCTCGTCCTTGCCGGAAAGCTCGGCGATAGCCTTGGAGCCCACGTTGGACGTCATGATGATGATCGTGTTCTTGAAGGACACTTGGCGACCCTGACCGTCGGTCAGGCGGCCGTCGTCGAGCACCTGCAGCAGCACGTTGAAGACATCCGGATGGGCCTTCTCCATCTCGTCGAGCAAGATCACGGAGTAGGGGCGACGGCGTACGGCCTCGGTAAGCTGGCCGCCCTCGTCGTAGCCCACGTATCCCGGGGGCGCACCGATCAGACGCTGGACGCTGAACTTCTCCATGTACTCGGACATGTCGATACGCACGAGCGCGCGCTCGTCGTCGAACAGGCACTCGGCAAGCGCCTTGGCGAGCTCGGTCTTGCCTACGCCGGTGGGGCCCAGGAAGAAGAAGCTGCCGATGGGCTTGTCCGGATCGGAGAGGCCCGCACGGCTGCGGCGCACAGCTGCGGCGACGGCGGAGACGGCCTCGTCCTGGCCGATGACGCGCTTATGCAGCTCGCCCTCCAAGCCCTTCAACTTGTCGAGCTCGCCCTGCATCATCTTGGACACGGGCACGCCGGTCCAGGCACTCACGACCTCGGCGATCTCATCGGAGGTCACCTGCTCGTTGAGGCCCTCGCCGTCCTGCTGCTTTTGTGCCTCGAGCGCAGCCTCGGACTCCTGAATCTGCTGCTGCAGACCCGGGATCACGGAATAGCGCAGCTCGGACGCACGACCCAAATCGCCGTTGCGCGTCGCGCGCTCCTCTTCGCTCTTGGCCTCGTCGAGCTGCCCCTTGAGCTCCTGCACGTGATCGATGGCGTTCTTCTGGTTGAGCCAGCCGGCCTTTTGCACGTTGAGCTTTTCTTGGACCTCGGCGATCTCCTGGCGCAGGGCCTCCAGACGCTCCTTGGAGGCGTCGTCGGTCTCCTTCATGAGCGCCTGCTCCTCGATCTGCAGCTGGGTGAGCTGACGCGTGGTGGCATCGATCTCGACCGGCATGCTGTCGAGTTCCATGCGCAGACGGCTTGCGGCCTCGTCGACCAGGTCGATGGCCTTGTCGGGCAGGAAGCGGTCGACGATATAGCGATCGGAGAGGTCGGCGGCGGCCACGAGCGCGCTATCGGTGATGTGCACGCCGTGGAAGATCTCGTACTTCTCCTTGAGGCCACGCAGGATCGAGATGGTGTCCTCGACGGTAGGCTCGCTCACCATCACGGTCTGGAAACGACGGGCGAGCGCCGCGTCCTTCTCGATGTACTTGCGGTACTCATCGAGCGTGGTCGCGCCGATCGCATGCAGGTCGCCACGGGCGAGCGCAGGCTTGAGGATGTTACCGGCATCCATGGAACCCTCGGTGGCACCCGCGCCCACGATGGTGTGGAGCTCATCGATGAACAGGATGACCTTGCCTTCGGATTTTTGAACCTCCTTGAGCACGGCCTTCAAGCGGTCCTCGAACTCGCCGCGGTACTTGGCACCGGCGACCAGCGCGCTCATGTCGAGCTCGATGAGGTCGCGGTCGCGCAGGGTGCTCGGCACGTCGCCGGCCACGATACGCTGGGCGATGCCCTCGACG
>JAIHVJ010000120.1 GCA_022720335.1 Collinsella sp. | reverse complement strand
GTGGCGCATGGACGGCGTGACCGAGTACGTGCTCGAGGGCAACGTGAGCTACGCCGGCGCCGTCAAGACGTGGCTGCGCGACGACCTGGAGCTCATCAACAACCCCGAGGAAGTCACCGACCTGTGCTATGCCGCCAACCCGGCGAGCCGCGTCTACTTTGTGCCGGCGTTTACCGGTCTGGGCGCGCCGCACTGGGCAAGCGACGCCGAGGGCTGTGTCTTTGGCATGACGCGCACCACGGGTCGCGCGGAGTTCGTGAAGGCTGCCGACGAGTCGATTGCCTATCAGATCTTCGACGTGATCGATGCGATGGTCGAGGATTCGGGCGCGGCGCTGGCCGAGCTTCGCGTTGACGGCGGCCCCACGCGCGATGCGTACCTGATGCAGTTTGAGAGCGATCTTGTGGGCTCGCCCATCCGCATTGCGAGCAACGACGAGATGAGCGGCCTGGGTGCGGCTTGGGCCTGCGGCATTGCGCTGGGCATGTACACGCGCGACGTGGTCGACGTGTACGGTGCTCGCGGCATCGTGGAGCCTTCGATGCCGGCCGACGAGCGAGCCAAAAAGATCGCCGGCTGGCGCCACGCCGTTGAGGCGACGATCGCGTATACCGCCTAGCATGATTTTTCTGGGACGGGGATCAAATAATCATCGGTCCTCGTCCCAGGTAGCTCATTTGGGACGGGGCTTTTTTGACTGGTATGATTGGTGCGACCATTCGAACCAGCTAAAAGAGCCCCGTCCCAAATTGACTACCGAGAGGATCTGCCATGGAGCGTATTGCGAGCTTTTCTGTCGATCATCTGCTGCTTGAGCCCGGCGTGTACGTGAGCCGCATCGACCGCGATCCGGCGACCGGTGCCGCCGTCACCACCTTTGACCTGCGCCTGACCACACCCAACAAAGAGCCGGTCATGAACACGGCCGAGTGCCATACCATCGAGCACCTGGGCGCGACGTTTCTGCGTAATCACGCCGAGTGGTCGAGCCGAATCGTCTACTTTGGCCCCATGGGCTGCCGCACGGGCTTTTACCTGGTCGTGTTTGGCGAGGTGACGAGCGAGGAGATCCTGCCGCTCGTGCGCGAGCTCTTTGAGTTCGTCGCCGGCTTTGAGGGCGATGTCCCCGGCGCCGCTCCCGAGGAGTGTGGCAACTACCTGGATCAAAACCTCCCCATGGCCAACTGGCTCGCGCGCCGCTACCTCGACCGCGACCTGGCCGATATCGACGAGAAGCACCTGCACTACCAGCAGGCGTAAGGATTGCCTTCTGCTTCTAAACCGTTCACATGGAGATATCGACCGTTTAACTGTTTAGTAATGTTTACACGAGGTCATTTACGGTGTTTCGCTTAAACTGGCAACCAGAGTGATATTCAGGCAAGGCTCCTGAAGCAGCATCTGTCGACATTGATTGTCGGATTCTGCTTCGGGAGCCTTGTTTTGTTTAAGGGGGACACATGGAAATCGTTAAACGAATTAACACCAGCGCTGTCCTCTGCATCGACGGAAATGGCAGGCAGCTGGTGGCATTCGGGCGTGGCCTGGGGTTTAAGGACGTTGGCGATGAATTACCGCTCTCGGAGATTCAACGAACGTTCTATAACGTTAGTTCCCGCTACATCGCTCTCATTGATGAAGTCTCGGATGAACTTCTCGAGCTGACCTCGGATGTTATTGATATGTCGACAGGACTGCTTCCCTATGAAGTAAGCCCTAATTTGCCGTTTATTCTTGCGGACCATATCGCGTATGCAATTAAGCGCAAGGAGCAAAACATTGTTGTCCATATGCCCTTGTCTTTTGATGTTCGCCAACAATATCCCGTCGAATTCAAAATCGGCGAGTACGCGCTTCGAATAATCAGGAAACGTCTCAATGTTAGGCTTCCCGCTCATGAGACAGTTGGAATTGCCATGGCGTTTATCAATAACATGGCCGATTCGGATTCATGTGAGCTGGCTGAAGAGTTTGGCACGGACGTTTACGATCGCGTTCTCGAAGAATCAACTATTGCTGTTGAAAGACGGCTTGGTATTCAAGTTGATCGGGAGGGCTTCGATTATGCAAGGTTCGCAACCCACCTTCAGTACCTATTCAATAGGTTGAACTCTGGCGAAAGTATCGTAAGCGACAACCGCAAGATGTATCTCTCGCTCAAAGATGAATATCCGGTGGCATCGGCGTGCGCCGATGACATCGCTTCTGTTCTCAGCCGGCTGACGGGCCAAGAACTTATAGACGAAGAAAGACTCTATCTGATGATGCATATCAATCGAATCGCATCGAAAGCTAGGTGATTGGTCGGCGAAGGCGCGCGCTTTGCCGATGGTTACATATAAAACACAACATGGGAGAAATGGTATTTATGGCAGATACAACCAAGCTCGCTGCCGAGATTCTCGAGATGGTGGGCGGTGCAGAAAACGTTACATTTGTAGCCCACTGCATGACTCGTTTAAGGTTCAATCTTAAGGACGAAAGCATCGTAGATGATGCAAAAGTCAAGGCAATCGATGGTGTGATCGATATTCGCCATTCAGCAGGGCAATACCAAGTGATTGTGGGGCCCAAGGTCGATAAGGTCTACGAAATCGTTGCAAAGGAAACCGGGGTTGACACCGGGAAGTCCGCGGCAGATGAAGGCGAGACCAAAGGTTTTCTGGGAAAGCTGATGAAGCTGATCAGCGGCATCATGATGCCCGTTCTTCCCGCCTTGATTGCATGCGGAATGATAAACGCCGTCCTTAGTATCCTGACGACGGCAGGTGTCGTTTCCGCTGAGAGCGGAATTTATACCCTGCTGTACGGCATGGGAAACGCCAGCATGTATTTCTTGCCCGTTCTCGTCGGATCGTCTGCGGCCAAATTCTTTGGAATCGATCAATATATCGGTGCGGTGCTCGGTGCAATCCTGCTTTACCCGACTTTTGTTGCCGCAGCTGGAGCTGGTGATGCGCTGGATTTGTTCGGCATGAAGTTCACGATGGTGAGCTATGCCTCGACGGTGTTTCCCGCTATCGTGGCGGCTTGGTTCGCATCCGTTCTTTATAAGTGGCTGCGTGCGGTTCTTCCCGATGCTTTGGCATTTGCACTCGTTCCGTTCCTGACAGTTGCTATTGCTGCCCCCATCTCGCTTCTTGTGGTTGGCCCGGTTATCCAACAGGCGAGCTCCTTGCTTGCGACTGCCGTACTGGCGGTCTATCAGTTCAGCCCCATTCTTTGCGGCGTTATTCTTGGACCGATATTTGGCCTCGTCATGATTCCTCTTGGACTCCATTGGGCCCTCATTGTGATCTCCATCAACAATATTATGACCGTCGGTTCCGACCCTATCCTTGGACTTCTTTGCGGTAGCATGGGTGTCGTCGGCGCTTGCTTGGCGTTTGCTTTCCGCTCGAAGGATCCGAGCGAAAAGAGCCTTGGATTCAGCTGTGCCATTACGAGCCTGTGCGGAATTACAGAACCTGCCCTGTACGGCATAGTTTTGGAGCACAAGAAGATCATCGTCGCTTCCATGATTTCTGGTGCAATTAGCGCTGTTATCCCGGCTATCTTCAATACCCGCACGTTCGTTATGACGTCGAGTGGTATTTTCAGCTTCCCCGGCTACATGAATCCTTCCGGTGATATGAGCAGCCTTATTGGTGCGATCCTTTGCAATGTCGTTGGTTTTATTCTTACCTTCGTCCTCGTCTACATCATGTATCGCCCTGATGCAGACACGTCGGCGGAATAGACAATTATTCGGAATGTAAGCTGCTGAAAACCCCGCGGCAGATTGCATATGGTGGGCTTGCGATTGATCTGCGCGAGCCCACCTCGTTTTTGGAGTGACTGGTTATGACAATTACTGCCGATATGACATTTGGAGAAATCGCACTTCTTCCTGAGTTCGCTGGGTTCGGTGAGCATCTCATGCTTTGCCGACCTTCAACTTGGGAGCGCATGTGGAATAAGCCCATCGCGGCCCATTTGAATTCCGACACTAATCCGTATGAAGTTACTCGTGTTCTGCGCGGGTTGAATCGGATTGTTGAGCTTGCGGATGACGGGAGGCAGGTTGCATACGATATTTGGGATGAAGCCGATTGTATTCGCGATCCGACCCGGCGCAACACAAAGCTGTTTTTCTTTCCGGGGCGACCGGGGGCGCCATTCGTTATCGCGATTTCGGGTGGGGGCTATCAGAGCGTTTGTCACCAAATGGAAGGTTTTCCCGTTGCTCCCGAGCTCAACGATGCGGGCTATAACGTGTTTGTGTTGTCATACAGGGTGAGGGTCGAGCCGCTGATGCCGCGTCCGATCGATGACCTTAATCGCGCAGTCCGTTTTGTCCTCGAGAATTCAACGCGATTTAATGTGGACAAAAAATATGCGGTTATCGGTTTTTCCGCTGGCGCGCATTTGACCGCCGAGTGGGGGACGGATAACAAGGGGTTTGCATCTTACGGATGCGAGCCGCCAAAAGCTTTGGTTCTGTGTTACGCCCCGATTGACCTTCATGAGTCCGAATGTGCGTCAGACCATAGATTTCTTGATTCGGTGTGCGGTGGAGCTGGGCACGATGCGATTGATGATTTCTGCATTGATCAACATGTGTGGGAACGGTATCCGCCGACATATCTTTGGCAATGCGCCGACGATGATGTCGTATCGCCCGGCAATCTCGGAAAGATGGTTGACGCACTGGATGCGGCTGGGGTGCACCACGAGGAGATTGTGTATCCAGAAGGAGGACATGCGTTAATGAAACCTCATGCGCCGGAAACTGATCACTGGTGCTCGGGTGTCATTGAGTTCCTTAAGGGCTATCTCGGCTAAGTAAAATACACGCCGCCCTTTTGCCCATGTGACTCTGGTGCGTGTTGTTTGCGGTATTGACTCCATCAAAAGACGGCTAATGTTCTAGAATGTTTATATAGTCACATTTACGAACAGGAGCGAACATGCTTATCTACTCTGTTACCGATCCCGAGTTCAAGTCCTACGGCCGCGTGTGGGACGACGTACCCTCCAGCCTGACAGCTCCGCTTGTCGAGGCACTTTCCGCCACGCCCATTCCCGAGGGTAGCAAGTATGTGGCCTCCGCGCCCGAGCTGGAACAGGTCGAAGGTGCCGACACGCTCGGTCTGCTCATGTACGGCGGCCGCCCCTTCCAGCTGGGCTGGTGCAACGGCCGTAACACGAAGCTCAACTGCCTGGAGTATCACCGCGCCAGCGAGTTCAACCTGGGCGCCCGCGATTTTATCCTGCTGCTGGCCAAGCGCGAGCAGATCGTCGACGGCAAGCTCGATACCGCGCAGGTCAAGGCCTTCCGCGCGCCGGCCGGCACGCTCGTCGAGGTCTACGCCACGACGCTGCACTACACGCCGTGCATGGTCGACGACGGTGGCTTCCAGGTAATGGTAGCGCTGCCCGCCGGCACCAATGGTCCGCGTCCCGAGGCCGCTGCCAACATGTCCGCCGCCGGCGACAGCTACTGCTACTGGAAGGCCGACAAGTGGGTCCTCTGCCACGCCGATAGTCCCAAAGCAGCCGAGGGCGGCTACGTAGGCCTAACCGGCAAAAACCTCGACATCACCTGCGACTAGCGCTTCGTCTCAATCCTGTAACATCTAGCAGCCAAAATCGTCTCTACCTGTTACAGAACGAGACAAACTGCAGGG
>JAIHVJ010000119.1 GCA_022720335.1 Collinsella sp. | reverse complement strand
CGAATATGTTGACGAGGCGCTTCGAGTATCCGGACGTCGAAATGACGAGCAGGATGTCATTCTCCTTGAGGCTGGTTGCGGCGGAGACCATGGCATCGGTGGTACTGGGGCAAAACGCCCTGACTCCAACCTGTGAGAGCTTGAACGCCGCGTTTACGCCCATGCTAATCGAGTTGCCGACGCCCGCAATCAGGACGAGGTTGGCGTTGTGGAGCAGATTGACGACTGCCGAAAAGTCATCGGAGTCAATGAGCGAGGCGGTTTGGGAGAGCTCCTTGACCTTGTGAGACAGGACGTACTTAATGGAGCCCTCGACGTCGTCCAGAGTAACCTTGCCGCCCGTGGCCTTTTCCTCGCCGGAGGCCCTGCTGATGGATATGCCGAGCGCCAGACGCATGTCCGAATAGGTTCGGTAGTCAAGCGTCCTTGCGAACCTCGAAACAGACGCCGGTGACGTACCGGTTCCTGCGGCGAGTTCGCGGACGGTCATCGTTGCGACGTCCGACGGGTGGTCGAGCACATACGTTGCGATTGCCTTCTCCGAGGGGGATAGGCTGTTCATGACCGCGCAGATGTGGCTGAGCACATCCCCTGTCTTATCCATGGTTACTCCTTGGCCCTAGTTTGCTTCGTATCTTAGGTCAAGAGAGGTGAAAATAAAGCAAAATGTTTCATAAGCGGTGAAATAGCGTTTCACCGCTGATTTCCTACCGTTCACGGTAAATCGGTGCTTCCCCGGCGCAATCTCATCTTGAGCTGCTATCTTATGAGCCGTGAAACAACGGCACGAAAACGATGAAACAACAGAACATTGTTCCAACGCCTCACAACTTTGTTTCACGCTAGATGGCGAATCACTTCGAAGCCCAGACAGGCACCCGGCGAGCAAGAAGGGAGAAGCACGATGCACAACGCCAGGACAAACGCAAGCATGACTTCGCTGTTCTTCGCGAACGTCCTCTACTGGGTCTGCGCGGGCGTGTACTCGCCGTTCCTCTCCGCTCACTACACGAGCCTCGGCCTCAGCGCAGCCCAGACCGGCATCCTCCTCGCGGCGACCCCGGTGTGTGCGCTCGCCATCCAGCCGCTCTGGTCGACGATCGCCGACAAGCTCGGGCGCCGCCGCGCGGTCATCGTGATCCTCTGCCTTGCGGCGGCGGTACTCGCTCCGCTGTATTACCTGGCGTCGACGTTCGTCCCGGTCCTTCTCGTAACCTTTGCGTTCTCGGCGTTTTTCTCGGGGCTCCTGCCCCTGAGCGACTCCCTCGTCATCGAGCTCGCGGATCGCTCTGGCCTGGACTTTTCTCGCATTCGCATGGGTGGCACTATCGGCTATGCCATCGTCGTCCTGATCGTCGGTCGGCTGCTCGACATGGCTCCTCAAATCCAGTTCGCGGTGGTCTCTGCCGCGCTGGTGGTCTTCGCGGCTCACATGTGGCGCCTCCCCGAGGCGGGAATTCGCGCCAATGCCGCGGACGATCCCAAGGTCTCCCACGGAAAGGGCCTCCTCTCGCTGTTTACCAGCAATGAGATCGCCTTCGTCTTGGTCTTCGCCTTCATCAGTTCGGCCGCGATTGGCTTCATCGGGGCGTTCTTGGGCCGCTACGCGGTCGAGCTTGGCGAGGGTCAGAACCTCGTGGGCGTCCTGAGTGCGGTCTCCGCTGCGAGCGAGATCCCCATCCTGCTCGTTTCCTCCAAGCTGGTCAGGCGCTTCGGCGAGATGAACCTCCTGATCTTTTCCTGCTTCATGGCGGCGCTCAGGCTCGTGCTCGTGGGCACCGGCATCGTCCCGGTCATGATCTGCGGCCAGCTGCTGCAGAGCGTGAGTTACATGACCGTCTACTACTCCTGCGTTACCTACATTGCCAACCACACTTACGAGGATTGTCGCGCTCGAGGTCAGAGCGCCTTCGCGATGGTTCAGAGCGGTCTGTCCGTCGTGGTTGCGAACCTGTTTGGCGGTTGGGCGTGCGACGCGCTCGGCACGCACGCGGGTTTTCTGGCCTTCGCCCTCGCTTCAACGATTGCTGCGGTCGTTGCTTTTGTGGCGTACGTACTGTGGCGTCGAAGCGCAGCGCCACAGCCTGAGGGCCAGTCGGCCGCATAGGTTCCACCGCGTTTTGCAAGCGCCTGCCTGCTTCGCGCTTCTCTTCGTGTTCAACCAGCTGACGAGCTGAGAACTGTCCAATCCAATGGTTATCCAAGTGAAAGGAAGACAAAGATGTCTCTCATCAAGGTCAACGAGCTTCTTCAACATGCGACCGAGCACCACTATGGCGTGCCCGCGATCAACGTCATCAACACGGAGACCATCCGTTATGCGATCCAGGCCGCCGAGGATGAGCACATGCCTATCATCATCCAGTACTGGCCCGGCTTCGAGGACCACTGTGCCCTCGACATCATCGCCTTCGCCGCCCGCTATTACGCCGAGCGCGCGAGCGTGCCCGTCGCCGTCCACCAGGATCACTCCGCTGGTTACGAGATCGCCGTCAAGGGCGTCAAGGCCGGTTTCCCCTCCGTCATGGTCGACGGCTCCTCGCTTCCCTATGAGGAGAACTTCCAGCTCACGAAGGACGTCGTCCAGGTCGCCAAGATCTTCGACGTTGACATCGAGGCCGAGCTCGGCCACGTCGGCAACGGCTCCGACGCCAACGACTTCGTGAACAGCGACCACTATACCGACCCGAACCTCGCCGAGGAGTTCGTCGAGGGCACCGGCTGTGGTTCGCTCGCCATCGCCGTCGGCAACGCCCACGGCCCCTACGTCAAGGTCCCGAACCTCGACATGGAGCGCATCAAGGCCTGCAGGGAGGCCGTCAGCGTCCCCCTCGTCATGCACGGATGCTCCGACATCCCCGACGAGCAGCTCCAGGAGGCCGTGAACCTCGGCATGAGCAAGTTCAACATCGCCACGGAGTACTTCCGCTCCATGTACCGCGCCTTCGAGAAGGACATCAGCTCCGGCAAGAACGACGGCAACGGCGTTGGCCTCCTGATGGACGCCGCCCCCGACATGCGCGCGTTCGTCGCAAGCAAGATCCAGCTTCTGAACCCCAACCACTATTCGCTCTAGGAGAGACTCGATGAAGAAAGTTCTTGTCGCGTCGCACGGTCACCTCGCAAGCGGAATCAGGAGCTCGATCGAGATCCTGACCGGTATGGCGGACATGGTGGAAGCAGTTGACTGCTACGTGGACGACTCCGATTTCACCCCTCGCATCCAGGCGTTTATTGACTCGGTGGGCCCTGAGGACGAGGCCATCATCTTCACCGACATCTACGGTGGCTCCGTCTTCCAGAAGGTCGTCCTCATGGAGCCGGAGAAGCGCGGGATCGTCCATGTTACCGGTATGAACCTCGGCCTCGTGATCGAGGCGCTCCTCGGCGCTGAGCCGGTCACGGCAGATTCGATCAAGCAGAGCGTCGAGCTGGCGAGGGCGACGATGCAGGTCGTCGAGCCTCCGAGCAAGGCCGCGGACAACGAGGGGTCCGACGGAGACTTCTTCGATTAGAGAGCACTAATAAGTAAGGAGAGGAAACAATGATTGTTCAGGTTCGAGTCGATGACCGTCTGATTCACGGGCAGGTCGCCCTGGTGTGGACCAAGGAGCTCAACACCACCAGGATCATCGTCGCCAACAAGCACGCCGTGGAGAGCGATGCCCTTCGCATGACGCTTTCCATGGGTACGCCGGCGGGCCAGAAGCTCCTCGTCAAGGATGTTCCGGATGCTTGCCGCATCGCGAACGATCCGCGTGCGGACTCCATGCGCATCTTCGCGCTCACCAACTGCGTGCGTGACGTGCTTGAGCTCGTTAAAGGCGCACCGGGCAAGATCGAGGGCGTGAACGTTGCCAATGTCGGCCGCTTCGACAAGTCCGATCCGGATAGCAAGGTCGCCCTCAACTCCACGATCATGCTCAACCCGGATGAGCTCGAGGCCGCGAAGGAGCTTTGCGAGCAGGGTATTCCGGTTTTCCATCAGCTTATCCCGTCCAATCCCAAGACTCCTCTCAAGAGTCTGATCGAGGCGGCGGAGAAATAAGGGGATTTGGCCAGGCGGTCAAATGAAATGAGAGAAAGGAAGTCAAATGATTGGGTTAGCAGTAATGGCCTGGTTGACCGTGCTGATTTGCTACGGCGGCAACTGGGTTCTCGGTCAGTGTATGATCGAGCGTCCTCTCGTGGTCGGCCTCGTTGCGGGCCTTCTGATGGGCGACGTCAAGACCGGTGTCATCATCGGTGCCTCTCTCGAGGCAATCTTCATGGGCGCGGTTAACATCGGTGGCGCCATCTCCGCCGAGCCCGTTACCGCGACCGCCCTCGCCGTCGCCTTCACCGTTGGCGCCGGCATCGACCAAGGCGCCGCCATCACGCTGGCCGTTCCCGTTGGCGTCGTCACCGCGTTCCTCTCGATCTTCATGAACAACGTGTTCCTCGCGTTCTTCGCCGCCACCTTTGACAAGATGGCCGCCGAGGGCAACGAGAAGGGCCTCGCGCTTCAGCACTTCGTTCTCTGGTTCGTTAAGTACGCCGCCTTTGGCCTCATCGCCTTCCTCGGCGTTTACCTTGGCGCTGAGCCCGTTGCCGCCATCGTCAACCAGATTCCGGCCAATGTCATGAGCGGCCTCAACGCCGTGGGCGCCCTCCTGCCCGCCGTTGGTATGGCGCTCCTGCTCCAGATGCTGTGGAGCACCGAGCTCAGCATCTACTTCTTCCTGGGCTTCACGCTCTACCAGTACCTCGGCCTCCCGATGATCGCCATCGCGGTTCTCGGCGTCATCATCGCGGTTGCCTCCGCCCTCCGCGACAAGGAGATTTTCGATCTCACCAAGAAGGGCTTGGCCACCCAGGCCGTTTCCAACGACTCTGTAACCAGCGACGAGGAGGATTTCTTCGCATGAGCAACCTGACCAAGAATGTGAGCCCTGAAGACAAGAAGATGCTCAACAGCATTTTCCTGCGCTCTTTCTCCGTGTTCGCCTCCTGCGCCGGCGGTTCCGTCAAGGCTGGCGCCGACGGCTGGCTGTACTCCGTCCAGCCCGCGCTTAACCGCTACTACGCCGATGACCCCGAGGCCCGTGCCGAAGCCATGAAGCGTCACACGACTTGGTACAACATTACCCAGAACGTCGGCACGTTCGCCATGGGCCTCGTCGCCTCCATGGAGAGGGAGAACTCGCAGCACGAAGACTTCGACACCGAGTCCATCGACGGCATCAAGGTTTCCCTGATGGGCCCGATGTCCGGCATCGGTGACGCAATCTTCTGGGGCGTCCTGCGTGTCATCGCTGCCGGCATTGGCATCAACCTCGCCATGAGCGGCTCGCCCCTCGGCGCGATCATGTTCCTGCTGATCTACAACATCCCGTCGATCCTCTGCCGATACTTCATGACCTACCTCGGCTTCAGCATGGGCACCAACTTCATCTCCGAGATGTACGAGGGTGGTCTCATGAAGCTCATCACCAAGGCGACCTCCACGGTTGGCCTCGTGATGATCGGTGCCATGACTGCGGCGAACGTCCAATTCAACACGATCCTGTCCATTCCGGTTCAGGACTCTGACCCCGTCATGATCCAGACCTACCTCGACTCGATCTTCAAGGGCATCGTGCCCCTGGGGCTTACGCTCGTCGTCCTCTGGCTCCTGCGCAAGAAGAACGTGAACGTCAACAT
>JAIHVJ010000118.1 GCA_022720335.1 Collinsella sp. | reverse complement strand
GTCACCGGGGCCATGACGCCGCCGAAGCTCAGCGCTGCTGTGAGGCCGGCGGTTACTGCCAGGCGTGCGATGTTCTTGCTCATGCTCATCTTCTTTTCCTCCGTTTTCCGTTTGATTCTCATTCGATCGGTCATCATCTGTCTGTGTCTTAGCATCTACTTCGCTACGTCTCGCCCCGCTCTCTGTGGGGCTGCCAGCTACTCTTTATGGCTGCCACCTCCCCGCTTGACCAGGAGCGCGACCACGATGAGCGCGGCTCCGGCGACCGCTGCGGCGGCCGCGGCGTACATTGCCATATCGCCAGTCGAGGGCATAAAGCCTCCGGTAGTAATGCTAGGGGGTGTGCCGGTGGGCGTGTTGATGAGCGACGCCTCCAGGCTGCCCGTCGACCCGTCCGCGCTGTCGGCGCGCAGGGGCGACTCGGCCGTGATGGTGAGCTTGGGCTTGGCGGCAACAACCTGGTCGACGTCCAGGCCCTCGGCCTTGACCGTCACGGAGCGCGTGCCCTCAAAGGCGGTGTAGCCCTTGGGCGCCTTGAGCTCGCGGACCTCCAGCTTGCCCGAGTCCACGCCCGAGACGGTCACGCGGCCGTCCTCGCCCGTGGTGACGGTGGCCTTGCCCTCCGCATCCCACGTGCCGTCGGCCGCCAGCGTGCGACCGCGGTCGTCGGTGATGCTCAGGACCGCCCCGGGCAGCGGCTTGTCGCCGTCGCTGCCGCGCTTGGTGAGCGCGAGATCCCAGGTGTAGGCGCACGCATCGTCGCTCGGCGTGCGGGTGAAGCCGGCGTCGCCGGACTGGTCGGCAAAGGGAGAGCGCGGGTAGCGCAGGTAGACCTCGTTGGGGTTGCCCTTCGCGATGCCGTGGTTGCACGCGCTGTTGAGCGGCGCATTGTACACGGCGACCACGCGGGCGCCCGCGGTGAAGGCGTCGGCCCCGCCGAGCGCGGCGATCAGGTCGCCGGTGCGCACGGTGAAGGTCTTACCGTCGGCCGCTACCTTGGTGGCGCACTGGGCCGTGATGTCGGTCCAACCCTTCGCGGGTTCGGTGCCGGCGCGGCCGTCCTTGTCGGCCGAGACGGCGTCGAAGCCGCCGTCCGCGCCCGCCGCCACGTACACGCGCATGCTCGCGGCCACCTTGGAGGGGTCGAGCCCGGCGCTCATGGTGTCGACGAACTGCACCGTATAGGTGTCGTAGGCGGCAAGGCCCGCCGGGACCGTGGCCGAGAGGCGCCAGTACAGGTCGTCGGCGACCGTGGCGTCGGCAGCCTTCTGCCAGGCGGCGGTGCCGTCCTCCAGCACGTGCTTGGCGACCTTGGGCGTCGCGGCCTTGGGCTTGACGGTGACGGCGCTGCCGCCCACCAAGGCCATGATCGGCGCGGTGCCGGCCTCGTTCTGGGCGATGGCGTCGTCGTCGGCGACGATGAGCCAGTAGCCGCAGGGCAGCTCGGCCGCCGTACCCGCGTTAAGGGCCGCGAGCTCGGCGCCAGAGTTCTGGAGGGAACGAG
The DNA here is from genome assembly GCA_022720335.1 of Collinsella sp. GTDB lineage: Bacteria > Actinomycetota > Coriobacteriia > Coriobacteriales > Coriobacteriaceae > Collinsella. The sequence goes on along the minus strand of JAIHVJ010000118.1, from coordinate 8,036 downwards.
CGAGCTGTGCGCTCAGCGCGCTCGTAAGGTGGGAATCGGTGTTGAGCCACTCGGCAGCTTCCTGCGCGGTGGTCTGGGATTTGGGCATGCCGGCGCTGTGCAGCACGGGCAGGACGGCGTCGCGCGCGGCGTCGCTTGCCCAAGCGAGGTCGGTGGCGATCTTGGCGTCGCTGTCGCCGTCGACGACGTTGGCGCTAAAGATCTGGTAGGCGTCGTAGCTGCTCGCCACGGTGCCGCTCACCGTGATGGAACCGGTCGAGGTCGGCGCGGCCTGCGCGGAAGCGGGGAACACAACCGCGCAGGTGCCGATCAGGAGGGCAAGCAGCGCAAACAAGATCGGGAAGGAGCAAACTTTCTTATTCACGACGCTTACCTCCCTCCGCATTCGCCTTGCGACGAATGTGCATCCAGGCCGCAGCAGCGCAAAGCACCGCCGCGCCGGCAAGGTACGTCAGAGTGACGCCCGACATACCAGAAAGGGGCAAAGAGGTGGAGTAGGTGTTGGTGAAGGTGGGGTTAGGGGTTGAATTCGCGCTCACATTATCGTTGGCGTCGACCTCGTAGTAGACCGGCGTGCATTTCAGCGTGCCGACACCGTTGTCCGTTGCCGTTACCACGACCTTGAACCTCTTGGTGTCGTTCTTGTAGCCTTCGTGTTTGGTGCCATCGGGCTCGCTGGCGGGGCATTCACGGATGTAGTAGGTGAACGTTGCTTTGCCGTCGTTGAAGTCGCTGACTTCGAGTTTCTGTTCGTCGAACATCACCGTCTGCGAGCTGTTCGAGTCATCAGTGGTCCACTTTGTATCAAGCACCGTTTTCCCGTTGCCATCCTCGGTATACAGCTCGAACTTGAACTTTTTCATCTCGCCGCCGTCGACCTTCTTGGTCACCTGAGGTGTCCAAGAGCCTGAAGCCTGGTAGGGCGCGAGCTCGTTCTTAAACGCGGGGCTTGATTCGTTGCCGATTGTTACGATCGAGACGGCGCTATCGGCCGAATCCTCAGTCCAGTTATAGAAGTCATACCTAGAAAAGTCCGGCGCATTCTCCTTTTTTACGGTTACTGTGGAAGCGTTCTTATCGACCGCGTAGCGTTTGATCTCAACTCCCAAAAAACTGGTCGTTTCAACGGGGCTCGTGCCGACCTCTACATGTATTTTGTAAATGGTCTTATCAAAGGTCGTGCCTTTTTCATCGATAGGAACTTCGACAAGATAGAGGTCGTAATTGCCCGACTGATAGTTCGCGGCTGTATCAATGACAATCTCTCCATTGTCATTAACGGTAACCTCAGGCGTCGCCTTGCAGCCGTTTTCGTTGAGCGTGTCGCCATTCCAGAATGGTGCATTAGTTGAACCGACAGGCGCGCCCAGGAGCTTAAACTGATAAGAATGGTTCTTAAGATCCTGTTTAACATCGTCCTTCATAAGGACCTTGTTAGCCTTGACTTTGATTGCAGGGCACACGTTCAGAGGCTCGTCGACCTTACCGACGACAAGGTCGCCGTTGGTCATGATGCCGCCACCGTGGGTATAGGAGTAGTTACCACTGATGATGGTCGTAGCCGCTTCCTTCGCATCTTTTATAGCCTGATCGGAAGGATGGGCCTCAAGGCCAAACATGTACTTGGCCTCGGCGCCGCCATTTGGGTCGATGGTGATCCCTTTGCCGTCACGGGTGCCCTTCCAGCCAGCCGAGCCACCGCCAAGCATCTTGCCAAGAACGACAGCAATTGTCGATGTCGCATTATCTTTTTTACGTACCAGGAAGAAATCCTTATGGCCGGATGTTTGGAAGAGAGGAGTAACGTAATTTTTTTCATCGCTGTCTTCAGTTTTTCCGTCGCCGCCAGCGGAATAATGGGGCGTATCCAAATGCTTGCCATCTTGATCAACGTTATCAGTATTGTTATAGATAGCAGCACCATCGGAGTGCGAGACGATCGTCTCGCCTGTAGGGCACGCACCAATTCCGCCACTCCAGCCACCAGCTTTATTGTCAGTGATAAGCGACTTAAGGACGTTGAGCCTACCGCCCTTCTGGATAAAGACGCCACCGCCGCCCCAGTCGCCGCCGCGGCTCTTGCCCGTCATGGTCTTGTTGTTGGTGATGTAAACCTTGCTGGACGCACCTGCTGCCTCAATAACGCCGGTAGTACCGCTAGAAATACGGAGACCACCGCCCTCGGCATTGTCGGACATATTGCCCGCTATAAAGCCGCCAGTCATGGAGAACGTGGTGATCGGTTGATTGTGAAAACCAGCGTAGATACCGCCGCCGGCCTCATGGGAGTAATTGGCAGTAACGGAGCCGCCCGCCATGGTCAGTTTGCCGCCATTGACAGAAGCAATACCGCCCCCGCCGAGCAGACCGTTGTTGTATTTCGTAGTGATATAGGAGTCGACGCGATTGTTGGTAATGTTTGCCGTTCCTTTGATTGTAACGTCAGCATTTTTGGTAAAGACACCGCCGCCATAGCCATTATTGGGATTGTCGATGTCGTTATAGAGATCCTCATACGTAGCGTTACCCGAGATGACACCACCGGATAGATTCAGCGTGGCGCCCTGGTCAGCATAGATGCCGCCGCCAGATGCTGCCTTGTTTGCCGCGATTACGCCGCCGGTCATGTTGAACTTGGCATTTGTGCCCGTCACGCACAGGCCACCACCCCAGCCGCCGCCGTTACCGTTGGTGACATAGCCGCCAGAAATATTGACAGTGCCTTGAGAGAAAATAACGTGACCGTCGTTGCCCAGGGTACGAGGCGTTGTGATCATGCCTCCGCTGAGGTTAAGCGTACAGCCTTCCCCAACAGAAATGACTTGATTTACATAGCCCTCTTTGCACGCAACGATAGCGCCGAAATTGGTAACAGTGTGCTGGTAGGTCTTTTCGCTAGTACCAAGACCGTTAGGCGTACTCGTACTTTCAGTTACGTAGTATGTGAGTGATTGCGGAGCACTATCGTTCCAATTTACCTTCGCCGCCTGACCAGGCTCGCTACTGGGAACTTCAACCGGTGAGTCTTTCGCCGCACCTTCGACAGTTAGCGTAGCGCCAGATGAAATTGTAATAAATGTACAACCAGTCCTGCCGGTGTTGTCGTTACCACTGCTGTAATAAAGCTTGTAGCATGCAAGGTCGATGGTGGTGTTTTGGCTAATATTGATCGGTTTGGACGACCAAGCGTCGCCCGTCAGACAATAGTTTCCGCCGTTGTTGAACTTATCAGTAACATCGCCTGCTATTTTGTTAGCATTCACGCTTGCGAGCGCAATCGCATTCTCATCGCTATTACTATCATCCGCGGGCTGCGCAGCACCCTCAGTTTCCGCGTCATCAGACAACGGGGCCATCTCGGCAGCACCGTCGCCAGTCTCGTCGCCCTTGGCGTCGTCGCTATTCTGGTTTTCGGCATCCCCGCCAGTGTTGTCTACATCAGTAGACTCACTTGAGGAACCCCCCCCCATTACAGGTTCCTCGGTAGGAGCTTCCTGGGCATCGTTGGCAATGGCCTGCGAGATCGGGGGCATGACGAGCGACAGTACCAAGCTCAAGACAGAAGCTCCGCACAAAACACCCGCTATCACACGATGCGTCGCTTTGTTACTCTGCTTAGATTTGTCTGAATTTGCTTTCATCGATGTCTCCTCCCCAAGAGACCGCGATCTTGCCCTTTCACGATTAGCCTTGAGCGCACAACCTATAATTGCCGCGCACGGTATGCATATTATTACTCTTTGTTTAAACAACGAAAAGCCAGATTTTTATATTTTTCATTCTCGACTGGCTTTATTCTTGACATTTTTCCAAACTATGCAGTGCTTTATTCGCGTTTTCTTTTGGAAAAATGCGGGTAGACTTGTTAGCCATTTTACCAACAATCGATGGAAATCGCTCTTTTGCGGAAAACCATCGATTGTTGGGACGCTTATGATGTCCAGCCTGTCAGCCTTAGAGCAAACCGCCACAAAGGTGTCCCCTTCGTGGCGGTTGCACCCGGCGCTACAGCAGATGCTCCTCGATAAAGATCGCGATGCCGTCTTTGTCGTTGCTCGCGGTTACAAAGTCGGCGGCGGCACGGGTGGCGTCGCTGCCATTTGCCATGGCTACGCCCACGCCGGCGTCGGCCACCATGCAGGTGTCGTTGTCCGCATCGCCAAACACGCAGATGTTCTGGAGCTCCATGTCGTTGAGCTCCGCCACGCGCACAAGGCCGCGCGTCTTGGACACGCGCGGATCCATGAACTCGTAGAGCCGCTGCGTGGTTTGCAGAGCCGCCGCCTTAACAGTGTTATCGGCAAACGCCGACGCCCGCTCGATGACCTGCGGCATCACCTCGGGCGCCATGGTAAACATCACCTTGGGCTGCGGCTCGCGCAAGAACTCGGCAAAATCGACCACCTTGTAGGGCACGCCGTCGACGCGCGACAGGTGCTCGACGCACGCGTTGCTCTCGGGCACGTAGAACACGCCGTCTCGGGGGCAGACGGGCGTTGCCGGAAGGTCCGCCATGTGCTCGCAGATGCGCGCGATGGTCTCGCCCGGCAGCGGATAGCTCAGCTCGTTGATGTCGTGCGCGCGGTCGATGACCTCGGCGCCACCGCAGCCCACGAGCACGTCCACCAGGCCTTCGATGCCCCAGAGCTCGTACATGGCCTCGGTCGCATGGGCGTCGCGCCCGGTGCACAGGCCAAAGAGCACGCCACGCTCGCGCAGGGCGCGGATCGCCGCCACGGTGCGCGGGGACACCGTGTGCTGGCTCGTGAGCAGCGTGCCGTCGATATCGCAGAACACGGCTTTGATGTGACTGAATGTGGCGTCCATGGGGCCCTTTCTGGGTGGCGTGGCGGTGTGGGATGTATTCGTAAGCGGCGTACATGGTATACCAATGCGCGGGCCGCTGGGACCCGACCACCACAAAGGTGCCTGGCCCCTTTGTGGCGGCTTGTGGTGCTCGGGTCTCAGCGTAATCCATCACAACATTCGACGTTTTTCGGCAAAATCGCGATTTTCATCGAATGTTGTGACGGTTTCTTACCGTTCTGCAGCACGATCAAAATACTTGCGTCCAAACAGCAGCAGCGCCGCAGGGACCGCCGTCACGACCATGCCCGCGCCTACGAGTGTCTGTTGCACGCCAAATGTCGACGCCAGCCAGGGGGCAATCGCCAGCGGGGCCACGCCGGCAAACATGTTGCCAAAGCCCATGACCGAGTTAACGCGGCCGAGCTGCTCGAGCGGGGCCGTTGTTTGCACGATGGTGTTATGGAGCGGGTTGACGACGCCCCAGGCCACGCCCAGGGCGATCTGACCGACAAGAGCCACGCCCACGTACGGCGTGCCCACGTAGAGCAGGCTTCCCAGGCCCACGGACATAAGCGCCACGAGCAGCGTTTTAAGGCTGACGAGGCGCGGCGGCATGCGGAGCGCGACCACGGCGCCCAGCACCGCGCCCACGCCGGAGGCCGACGAGAGCCAGCCCATCCATTCGACGCCGACGCGCAGGACGTCGCGATAGAAGAACGACTCCAGCGGATCGAAGGCGCCGTAGCCAAAGTTCGAAAGGAAGATGATGCAGAAAAGCAGGGCGAGGACGCTGTTGGTGAAGACCGTCTTGATGCTGGTCGCGAAGGTGGCGCGGGCAGACGGGCTGGGGTTGGGGCTTTGGCTTGCGCGCTCCCCTTCCTCTGCCGAATCGGCGCCCGCATGCCCCGCTTGCGGCTTAAACCCCCAGCCGGCAATGAGTGCAAGCAGGGTGAACAGCATCATAAGCACGAACACCGCGCGCGACGATGCCGCCGCCGCGGCAAAGCCGCCCAGCGTGGGGCCGACGATGATGCTCACGTTGGAGAACATGGTAATGGTGGAGTTGATGTCTTTGAGCTCGACGGGGTCGTCGGTGAGGTATGCCGGGTAGGACGTGGCGATGGGCTGAGCGAACCCCATCACAAAACCCAAGAGCGCCGCGCCGGCAAGGACTGTTCCGGTCGCGCTGCCAAAGGCGATGATCGCCGCGCCGGTTGCCAGCGTGCCGACGATGCTCAGGAAGAAATGACGGCGCGGGCCCCAGGCGTCGAGCGCAGCGCCGCCCGCAAAGGACCCCAGGATCACGAAGACGTTCATAAACAGAACGGCCAGCGACGTCGCGACGACCGAAGCGCCGTCCGCATAGGTGAGCGTTCCGATAACGCCGATAAAGTAGCTGGTTTGAAAGCCGGTGTAGATGAGAAACCGCATTGCCACCAGGCGCTTAGCCTGAGCAGACAACGATGGTTGGGATTGTGAGAATAGCGATAGGGACATGGGCGCTCCTTGTTGCATACGAATACGGGCCGCGGGCATTGACCGCCGACCATCGACTCAATCTTTCCGTATGCAACGTTAAGGACGCATCGGGACTCTTCTCTCCGTTTTTGCCAGCACGAACTACTTGGTAGATTTTAAGGCATGTCCCAAAGATCTACCAAAGCAAAAACCACCACAAAGGTGTCTGGCCCCTTTGTGGTGGAATTGATGTTTGCCCAGATAAAACCTGCCAAAATAAACCTGTCCCTTTTTGGCAGGTCTATGTTATGGCGGCGCAGCGAGCCGGTTCCAAGTGCCCCAGGTCGCCCCGAAAGAGGAGCGACGCGTACTTTGGTACGCGAGCGACGGCTTGAGGGGCGAGATGGGGTGCTTGGGGCCGGCGCAGCGTCAAGCCTGAAGGTGGTCTTGGATCAGGTCGCAGATGGCTCGGGCGTCGTTGATGTTGATGGCTCGGGTCGCGAAGCCGGCGTCGAAGGCCTGGCGTGCCAGGGCCTCGTTGCAGGCGAGGGCCAGCGTGCGGCCGTCGACCAGATCGAGCGAACTCTTACCGCGCAGGCGATCGACGCCGGAGCGCGCAACCACGATATTGTCGAAGCCCTCGGTCTTGTAGCCCTCGATGATCACCACGTCGACGTCGTTGTAACGCGACAGCAGCTCGCGCGCGGGCATCTCGTCCTCCTCGCGCGTGTCGGCGTACTCCGCCCAGCGCGTGGCGCAGATGAGACCCACGTGCTTGGAGCCGGCCTGGTGATGGCGCCACGTATCCTTAGCGGGCACGTCGATATCAAAGCCATGATGCCCATGATGCTTGAGCGAACCCACGCGCAGGCCGCGGCGGGTGAGCTCGGCGATAACCTTCTCGACGAGCGTGGTCTTGCCCGAGTTCTGGTAGCCGATAAACGCGATCGCGGGGACGGCCGGGGCCGGAGCTGCGGACGCGACGGCGACAGGCGCGCTTGCGGGTGCGGCACCGTCAGCGGCCACGGACTCAACAGCAGCGGCCTGACGCTCTGAGCGATCCCACACGCCCGAGCGGCCGCCCTCCTTGTGCAACAGGCGCACGTCGACGATCTCCATGCCGCGATCGACCGCCTTGCACATGTCATAGATCGTAAGACACGCGGCACTCGCGCCGGTCAGGGCCTCCATCTCGATACCCGTCTTGCCCGTCACGCCGGCCGTAACCAGCACGTGAAAGCCAACCTGCCCGTCTGCGCGCGCCGGTGCCCAGCCCTCGGGCACGTCCTCGGCCGGCGTTCCCGCCGGAGCGATGGGCTCGATATCGCACTTGCTCTTGGTGATGAGCAGCGGATGGCACATGGGGATGATGTCACTCGTGCGCTTGATAGCCATGATGCCCGCGACGCGCGCGCAAGCAAGCACATCGCCCTTCTTGGCGCGGTCCTGCAGCACCATGGCCTGCGTCTCGGGATGCATGAGGATGGTGCCCTCGGCGATAGCGGTGCGGTGCGTCTCGGCCTTGTCGGATACGTCGACCATGCGCACCTCGCCCCTGGCGTCCACGTGCGTCAGCTCGTCGCGGCGCGCGTCGCGGGCGGACTCGGCGGCATTGTCGCTCGCGGACGGCTGCACAGCCGCGGACGCGGCGTCCTTGCTGGCAGACAGGGCTTTATGGGCAGACATCGCGGCCCTGCGAGCGGCCTTGGTGGCATCGGCGTACCTGCTCTTGGCCATATGATCATCCTCCGATTTGGGACATAAATCGT
>JAIHVJ010000117.1 GCA_022720335.1 Collinsella sp. | reverse complement strand
GCATCACGATCTGGCTGTTTTGGTGCAGCAGCGGATAGTTTTCGTCGCGCGTGACCACGCCGCCGCCGGTGGAAAGCACCAGGCCGCTGCGCTTGGAAATGTCGGCCAGCTCCGCTGTCTCCTGCTCGCGGAAGGCGGCCTCGCCGCGCTCGACGATAAAGTCGGCGCAGGGCATGTCGAGGCGTTCCTCGAGGGCGCGGTCCAGGTCGATGTGCTCGCGACCCGTGAGCAGGGCAATCTGCTCACCCACGCGGGTCTTGCCCGAGCCCGGCATGCCGATCAGCGCGATGTTCTGTTCGCGGCGTGACAAGCGCTCCGTTATGTCCAGGATGCGCTCGCGCGGGGTGACCTGGCCGGTATAGCGCTCGACGGCCTGTGCCGCTTGGGCCACGAGCATTAGCAGGCCGTCGATGCAAGGGATACCGCGGCGCTCGGCCTCGAGCATCAGGCCCGTGCGGGCGGGGTTGTAGACAATGTCGATAACGCCTTCGAGCGCATAGAGCCCTTCGAACGTGCAAGGCGCGTCGGGGCAGTGGGGGAACATGCCGGCAGGCGTGCAGTTGACGAGCAGGGCGGCGTCGGACTGCTGCGCGATGTTGCCGTAGTTGACCTCGCTCGTGCGACCCACGGGTACGACGATGGCGCCCAGGTCTCCCAGCACCATGCTCGCCGTGGTGCCGGCGCCACCGGTGGCGCCGAGCACGAGAACTTTCTTGCCGGTAACCTCAACTCCCAGCTCCTCGACCAGGCACTGAAAACCGAAGTAGTCGGTGTTATCGCCGCGCAGGCGGCCGTCGGGCAGGCGCGTGATGGTGTTGACGTTGCCCATGCGCTCGGCGAGCGGGCTCAGCTCGTCCAGGTACTCCATGACGGCGCGCTTGTAGGGGATGGTCACGTTGGTGCCCTCCCACTCGTCGCCCGTCATAAAGGCCTCAAGATCCTCGGGCTCGCGCTCAAAACGCACGTACTCGAGCCCAGCGAGCTCCTTGTAGATGGTTGGGGTGTAGCTGTGGCCCAGCACGCGGCCCAGCACTCCGTAGGGGCGGGTTGCGGCGGTATCGGTCATCTAGAGCACCTCCGTGTAGCTGCCAAAGTAGGTGAAGCTCTCGCACACGTCGTCGATAGAATCGAGCAGGTCGTCGAGGGCCTTGCTGCCAAAGGGGCAGTCCAGATCAAAGTAGAACATAAACTCAAAGTCGCGGCCGGGGATGGGGCGGCTCTCGAGCTTGATGAGGTTGATGTTGAGCGCATAGAAGCGCTCGAGCACGCGGTAGAGGGCGCCCGGCTCATTGGCCGTGGTAATCATGAGCGAGGTACGGTTGGCACCGGGATAGACGCGCGGCTCACGGCTGATGACGACAAAGCGCGTGTAGTTGTTGTCCGAGTCCTGGATGTTGGGCTCCAGCACCTCCAGGCCATAGAGTGCCGCGCAGCTGCGCGATGCGATGGCGGCAATATCGGTGCGCTCGGAGCTGGCGACCATCTCGGCCGACATGGCGGTGTTGGGGTACTTGGTGGCGTGCAGGTCGTGGGACTCGATAAAGCCCGCACACTGGGCAATGGCTTGGCCGTGGCTGTAAACCTCGCGCACGTCGGCGAGCTTGGTGCCGGGCTTGACGAGCATGTTGTGGTCGATCTTGAGGCGAAGCGAGCGCACGATGTGGAAGTCGAACTGGGCGAGCAGGTCGTAGACGGCGTTGACCGAGCCGGCGGTGGAGTTCTCGATGGGCAGCACGCCAAACTCGCAGAAGCCGTCGCGCACAGCGCGCATAACGCCTTCGAAGGTCTCGAAAAACGCGATGTCGGGTACGTCGAAGAGCTTGCACGCGGCGATTTGACTGTAAGCGCCCTCAACGCCCTGGCAAGCGACGGTGGCAGTTTGAGGGAAGGGCGTGTCGGAGGCTGCAGCCGTGGCGTGGGCCTTTTGCGAGACAGTGATGCCCTTGAGTTCGTTGATGTAGCGCTGCTGCTCGGCCTTGCTCATGCTCATGAGGAGACGGAACAGGGTGATGGTCTGCGCCTCGTAGCGCTCGGGCGCGCGGCTGGCGAGGTTGTTGAGTTTGGAGCGCTCGCGGGCGGGGTCAAAGACAGCCTTGCCCATCTCGATCTTTGATTTGGCGACCTCGGTGGCAATGTCCATACGCTCGACAAAGCTGTTGAGGAGCGTGGTGTCGATGCCATCGATGGTCTGGCGGATATCGGCAAGGTCCATGGAGGCCCCTTTCACGTAATGGCAGAGTTGACGGGCAACCCAGGTGAGTCGGGTTAGCGCTGGGCGGCGTCCTCGAGGAGGGCGTCCCAGATGGCGAGCGCCGCGGCTGCTTCGGCAACGGGGACAGCTCGGGGGACGATACAGGGGTCGTGGCGGCCGTGGACCGAGAGCTCGGCATTTTCCATGGCGTCCATGTCTACGGTCTGCTGCTCGCGGCCAATGGAGGGCGTCGGCTTTACGGCCATGCGCCACATGACGGGCGCGCCGGTGGAGATGCCGCCCAGAATGCCGCCGGCGTTATTGGACTCGATCTCGATCTTTTCGGTCTCGGCATCGATGCGATACGGATCGTTGTTCTCGCTGCCGCGCATGGCGGCCACGGCAAAGCCCATGCCAAACTCCACGCCCTTTACAGCGGGAATGCCAAACGCGATTTGCGCGATGCGGTTCTCGATGCCGTCAAACATGGGGTCGCCGATGCCCGCGGGAAGCCCGTAAATGCCGCACTCCACGATGCCGCCGATGCTGTCGAGTTCGTCGCGCGCGGCTAGGATCTCCTCGCGCATGCGGCCGGCTGCGGCGGCGTCAATGCACGGCAGATCGTTCGTAAGGATCGCCTTGCGGTCGGCCTCGCGATAGGCCATATCGTCCATCGGCAGGTCGGAGATGCCGCCGATCTGCGCGACGTGCGCCATGACCTGAATGCCGCGGGCCTCGAGTGCCTGCAGCGCAATGCCGCCAGCGATGCATAAGGGTGCCGTCAGGCGACCGGAAAAATGCCCGCCACCAGCGACATCGTGCATGTTGTGATACTTCACGCGCGCAGGGAAGTCCGCATGTCCCGGACGGGGCTTGCGGCGCAGCTCGGAGTAATCCTTGGAGCGCGTGTTGGTGTTCTCGATAATCGCGGCGATGGGCGCGCCGGTGGTATATCCATCGACAACACCGGCGATGATGTGCGCGGTGTCGGCCTCGCGGCGTTTGGTCGCGGTCTCGTCGCGACCGGGGGCGCGACGGTCGAGGAAGGCCTGCAGCTTCTCCTGGTTCACGGCGATGCCCGCCGGGATGCCATCGAGCGAGCAGCCGATAGCGGGGGAGTGAGATTGGCCGAAGATGCTCAGATGCAAGACGTTGCCAAAGGTCGAGGACATGCTATTCCTCCTCGAGTGTGACCTTGCCGCCCAGCAGGCGGTAGTGGTCGAAGAAATCGGGATAGGACTTGTTGACGGCCTCGGCGCCGTGAATCACGACCTCTCCAGCGGCGCGGCTCGCGGCGATGGCGGCCATCATGGCGATGCGGTGGTCGTTGTGCGAGTCGACCTCGCCGCCAGTAAAGGCGTCGACACCCTTGATGATGAGGTCGTCACCGGCAATGCGTACCTGTGCGCCCAGTGCGGTGAGCTCGCGGGTGGTAGTAGCCAGACGGTCGGATTCCTTGATGCGCAGGCGGGCGCAATCGCGGATGAACGTGCGGCCTTGCGCCAGCGATGCCACGGCCGAGATAACGGGCACCAGGTCGGGGATGTCGTGGGCACTCATCTCAAAGCCGGCGAGCTTGTCGGACTGCACGGTGGCGGCGTTGGTGGAGCGCACGATGCGGGCGCCAAAGCGCGAAAGCGCGGCAAGCACGTTGCGGTCGCCCTGGGCCGAGCTCAGGGACACACCCTCGACGGTGATGGGGTCGGAGCCGATGGCGCCGGCGCACAGCCAAAAGGCAGCGTTGGACCAGTCACCCTCGACGGCCACGTTACCGGGCGTGCGGTACGAGCCGCTGCTTACGCGGAAGTTCGTGACCTCGGGCTGGCCGTCTTTGGACGGAATACGTTCGACGTTGACCTCGACGCCAAAGGCCTTCATGGCCTGGACCGTCAGGTTGATGTAGGGGCGGCTCTCGATGAGGCCCGTTACCTGCACGCAGGAGGGCTGAGCGAGCAACGGGGCTGCCAGCAGCAGGCCGGAGATATACTGCGAGCTTACGTTGCCCGGCAGCACAAAGGTGCCCGGGCGCATGCGTCCGCTCGTCTTGAGCGGAAAACCGCCCAGACCCTGTAGGTCGCAGCCGGCGGCGATGATCTCGTCCGAGAGCGGCGAGAGCGGGCGGGCGCCCAGGCGGCCCTGGCCCACGAAGGTGGCATCCGCACCCAGCGCGCAGGCGACGGGCAGCATAAAGCGTAGCGTGGAGCCGCTTTCGCCGCAGTCAAGCGTGCCGCCGGCAAGGGCCTTGAGCAGGCCAAACTCAACACTCTTCATGGTAGGGTGGACCTGGAAGCCGTCCTCGACGGTCTCGATGCGGGCGCCGAGTGCCGTAAGGCAACGCACCGTGGCCTCGATGTCGGCGCAGGTGGTGTTGCAGGTGACGTGTGTCTCGCCGTTGGCAAGCGCAGCGCAGATGATCAGGCGATGTGCCATCGACTTGGACGCGATGGCGGGAACGGTGCCCTTGAGCGGGGACGGGGTGATGCGGGCTAGCATGCGGATGCGTCTCCCTTCTGGCCGAGGCCCTCGGCAATGAGTTCGTGGAAAGTGGAAAGCGGCGTGCGGTCGATGCTGCAGCGGCCAATGCCGTGCGGAATCACCAGGTCGATGGTGTCGCCCGCGCGCTTCTTGTCGTGGAGCGCCTCGGCAAAGACGGCATCGGCGGAAAGCTCGCAGCGGGTCTTGAGGCCGTGGCGGGCGCAGAGCTCCTCAATACGGCCGGGCAGTGCAGCATCGCAAACGCCGTGCAGGGCAGCGGCGCGCGTGATGATGCCCATGCCGATCGACACGCAGTTGCCGTGTCCGAGCTCAAAGTGCTCGCAGGCCTCGACGGCGTGTCCGGCGCTGTGTCCAAAGTTGAGCAGCTTGCGCTGGTTGGTCTCGCGCTCGTCGGCAACGACCACGGCGCGCTTGATGTCAATATTGCGGGCGATGATGAGCGCTACGCGGGCTACATCGCGGTTGAGTAGCTCCAGCGTGAGCGGGGTCTTCTCCAGCTCGGCGAAAAGCTCTGGGTCGGCGATCACGGCGTGCTTGACGACCTCGCCGCAGCCGTCGGCGAACTGCTCGGGCGTGAGGGTGGCGAGACACCCCACGTCCGCGATAACCACGCTCGGCTGCCAAAAGGCGCCGGCCAAGTTCTTGCCGGCAGCCAGGTCGATGGCGGTCTTGCCGCCCACCGACGAATCCACCATGGCGAGCAGACTCGTGGGGATCTGCACAAACTTGCAGCCGCGCATGTAGGTGGCGGCCACAAAGCCGGCCACGTCGCCCACGACGCCGCCGCCGAGTGCCACGATCACGTCGGAGCGCGAAAGCTCGTGCTCGGCCACAAACTCCAGGATGTTGATGTAGGTTTCGGCGCGCTTATGGGCCTCGCCGGCCTCGAAGGTGCAGATGCTCACCTCGTAGCCAGCTGCCTCAAGGCTCTGCTTAACGGGCATCTGGTAGAGCGGGCCCACGTTGGTGTCCGTCACGATGACGGCCTTGGTGCCGCCGGCAGTGGCGCGCACGAGCGGTCCCGCC
>JAIHVJ010000467.1 GCA_022720335.1 Collinsella sp. | reverse complement strand
GTGTGGATGGGCAGCTCGTTCTCGGTGTGTCCAGCCCACAGTGCCGCGCTGTCCTCGATATACTTCTTGAGCACGGCGTCCGAAAGGCCCGTATAGCCCAGCGCCAGCGGCATGGAAAAGTCGACGCCGCCCGCTTTTTCGACCTTCTGGTTGAGCAGGTTACGGCCGTTCTTGGAACCGCGCGCCTTGCCCAGCTGCACGATCAGGCCGTCCTCGGCGGCCACCACGGGCTTAACGTTGAGCAGCGTGCCCACAGCGCCCGCAGCAGCAGACAGGCGACCGCCACGCACCAAGTACTCCAGCGTCTCGAGCAGACCGATAACCACCACACGGTCGCGCACGGCCTCGACGGCCGCCGCGATCTGGGCCGCGCTACGGCCCTCGTCCACCAGACGCAGGGCATACTCGACCAGGACACGCTCGCCCAGAGTGACGTTATTGCTATCCACCACGTACACGTCGCCGCCCGGCGCCTCGGCAAGTGCGGTACGGGCACTCTGATTGGTGCCCGAAAGCTTAGTGCCCACGGTAATAATCACAGCCTCATCGCCGGCCTCACGCGCCTCGGCAATAGCCTGCGAAAACGCGTACGGGTTGACCTGGCCGGTCTTGGGCAGCTCATCGCGCTCCACGAGCATCTCGTAAAAGCGCTGATGATCGATGTCGAAGCCATCCATGTACACATCGGTGCCAAAGGTAACGGACAACGGCAGAACACGCAGAGCGGGGTGCTCAGTCGGCGACATATCGCTCGCGGAATCGGTAATAATACGAATGGACATAGCGAATCCTTTCTTTCGCGGACCTCTCGCGGGGAATTTTGACAGCAATGCCCCGGCACGGCATACGCACTCAAACGGGACTATGCAGTTGTTAATTGGAAGCAAATGCCTTGGCGGCCTTAGATCTCGCGCAGGGTGTTGAGAATCGTGCGCAGCGACGCATACATCTGCTCGCGCTGCTCCACACCCATAGCCTTACCGGTGGTATCGAGCACCTCG
>JAIHVJ010000466.1 GCA_022720335.1 Collinsella sp. | reverse complement strand
CATATGGACCTTGGTGCGTGATGGCGGCTACCGCTGCGGCTGGGGCGAAAGTAAAGCCTCGTGTTTTTATCGGTTTACGGAGCCAAAGAGGCCGGGTTATCCCCATATGATTGAGCTCTTCGCGAAGTGCCCTGACTTTTTTAAGGGTCGTGAGGGGGTCGAGGTGGCGCCAATTCACGTTGATGAAAACATAAGCAGTCTTTCGGCGATTTTATTGGACGATGCTTATTACAACTTGTTTCTTCAGGGAATTCGGACCGTAGACGGTGTTTCGGTCTTGGATACGGAATACATTGTCCCGTTCAAAGCGAAGGCGTATCTCGACCTAAAAGCTAGAAGGGAAGCTGGGGAGAACGTTGACTCGAGGAAGGTCAAAAAGCATAAACGCGATGCGCTGAGGCTTGCTCAGCTGCTTGGTGAGTCGGCGGGCATCAGCCTGGTCGAAGAGCTGAAGGAAGATATGCTTGCGTTTGTTAAAGACTGTGAGGCAAGTGACATCAATCTGAAGCAGATCGGGGTTGCAGGCGTAACGACGATGCAGCTACTCGAGACGATGAAAGTAACATATGGCTTGATTGGTTGAGCGGGGGTTACGTTGTGCGGGTAACGCAGCCCGATTCCATTGTCCGAGTGGTGGCACTCGGGACTCGCTAATCGGCTATTATTTGTTTAGACAACCTGAGCTGTAAAGGAGTGACCGGCGATGGTGCAGGGCGCCAAACATATGAAGAGCGATAACGCCGCGGGCAACGGTGGCTCAAGCTCTCAGCCCAAACCTCAACCAAAGCCCAAGCGCCGTCGCAAGCGGCTGCCGCGCTGGGCCGACCGGCTCATCACTATCGTCATCATCCTTATTGGCGTGGGCCTTATGACCTGGCCGTGGATCTTGGACCGGCTCGAGGCCTCGGGCGTGTTCAACCAGATCAGCACGGTGTCCAGCACCGTGGACGCGCTGTCTGCCGAGGAGCGCGAGCGCATCCTGCTTCAGGCGCGCTCCTATAA
>JAIHVJ010000465.1 GCA_022720335.1 Collinsella sp. | reverse complement strand
ATCTGCTTCCGAGCGGTCTCACCGGCGTCGCGGTCCTGCTCGATCGCGTTACCTCGCTCGGCGGTGTTCATATCGACACCTCGCTCGGCATGCTCGCGCTCAACATTCCCGTGGCGCTTCTGTGCTGGAGCGGCATCAGCAAACGCTTCGTCATCTTCTCGATGACGCAGGTCGTGCTCTCGTCGCTGTTCCTCAACATCTTTCACTTCGCACCGTTTTTGGGCGACAAGATCATGCTCATCATTTTTGGCGGTGTGGTCTCGGGTCTGGGCGCTTCCATTGCGCTTAAGTCGGGCGCGTCGACCGGCGGCACCGACTTTATCGCGCTGTGGGTGTCTAACCACACGGGCAAGACTATCTGGGGCGTCATCTTTGGCTTTAACTGCGCTATCCTGGCGATTTTTGGCTTTATGTTTGGCTGGGACAACGCAGCGTACTCCATCGTGTTTCAGTTTATTTCGACCAAGACCATCGACAGTTTCTATCGCCGCTACGACCGCGTGACGCTGCAGATCACGACGCGCAAGGCCGACGAGATCATGACCGCCTATGTTGACCATTTTCAGCATGGTATTAGCTGCGCCGAGGTCATCGGCGGATATAGCCGCGAGAAGATGTACCTGCTGCACGCCGTTGTCTCGACCTACGAGAGCCAGGACATTATCAAGCTGGTGTGCGACGTGGACCCCGGCGCCGTAATCAACGTGTTCCACACGCTCAACTTTGTGGGCGGCTGGTGGGGCGGTCATGTCGACGAGCCCATGCCCACGGCCGTGCCCGATCCAGACAAGCCCGCGCGCATTGCCAGCAGACAGGCGCGCTTGAGCGAGCAGGACAGCCTGCAGCAGGACGACGGCAAGTAGGGTTTTGGCATTTTACCGGCCCGGCGCAACCCTTCCGTATGAGCCCCACGAAAGCCCCGTTGCTTTCGAGGGACTTTCGTTTGCCCAGATAAAACCTGCCAAAATGAAGCTGTCGCTTTTTGGTAGGGAGGGTGTATCG
>JAIHVJ010000464.1 GCA_022720335.1 Collinsella sp. | reverse complement strand
CTGCCGCCTGCGCGACGAGGGCGCCACGGTGGTGTATACCAGCCATTACATGGAGGAAGTCGAGCAGATCTGCAGCCGCATCATGATCATGGACGGCGGACGTGTGCTGGCGCAGGGAACCAATGACGAGCTCAAACGCATGATTCAAATGGGCGAGCGCGTGACTGTCGAGGTCGGCGCCGTCGAGACCGCCACGGTCGAGCGGCTGCGCGCCCTCGAGCACGTGCTTTCGGTTGAGCTGTCCGGCGGCGAGCTCGTCTGCACCTGCGAAGCGAGCCCGCACAATTTGGTCGACATCCTCGACACGCTGCGCGCCGCCGACGTGGCGCTCGGCCGCATTTATTCCGAACCGCCGACCCTCAACGACGTGTTCCTCGAGATCACCGGCCGCGAGCTGCGCGACTAGGGGGCAGTCATGTTCAACACCATCATCACTACGGTCAAGACGCTGCTGCGCCGGCCGAGCACGTGGGTCTGGGGCGCTCTCTTTCCCATCGCACTTTCCACGATGTTCATGTTTATGTTTGCGAACCTCAGCTCCGACGGCAAGATTGACCCGGTGCCGGTTGCCGTCGTGGCGGACGAGGCCTGGGACGCTTCGACCTTTAAGGACGTTGCGACGTCGCTTGCCAAGGAAGGTGACGACCAGCTGCTCGATGTGAGCGAGTACAAAGACTTGGCAGCCGCGCGCAAAGCACTCAAGGCCGGCGAGGTCGCGGGCATCTATACGGTCGACGATGCGGGCACGCCCAAACTCACGCTGCTATCGAGCTACGACGGCTCACGTGCGACGTCGGTGCTCGCCGACCGCAGCATTCTGGAGACGGTGGCAAGCTCGTATACACAAAATGCCGAGCTCATGCGCCAGATTGCCCAGGACAACCCGGCGGCGCTTACCGATCCGGAGGCGGTTGCGCGCGCCCTATCGCTCGAGGGCGGCACCCGTCGCGTGAGCCTGACGCGCACCACGCCCGACGCTACGACCATCTACTATTTCGCACTC
>JAIHVJ010000463.1 GCA_022720335.1 Collinsella sp. | reverse complement strand
GCGCCCACGACGAGCGCTCTGGCTCCGTTCATGTTCCTGGTGATGTCCATGGTCGTTCCTTTCTATTCGCCGCGGGCCGTCCCCGCGATGATTGGACGAGTGTTGGTGACTGCGCGCAATGACACAGCGGGCGTTAGGGGCTAGCTCTCGGCCTGTTCCACCCGGACCTTGACGCGCGTCGGATTGCCGTGGTTGTCATGGGTCTTGGTGTCGAGTGCCTGGATTTCGATATACGCTTCGCCTTCCTCGATATCGCCGGCGGGACACGTCTCAACCGTCTTGCCGGTTTCGACGATGCCGGACTCATAGATGGTCTCGTCGTTTTGAATGACGCGGAATCGCTGGGGAAACTTGTTGTCCTGGACGTTTTGCACGTTGACGCGCAACTTGCCGCCTTCCTGCAGCTGGGCGACCGGCGCGACCGAGATCGTCATCATGTTGTCGCGTACGATGGCGTCGAGCTCGTCTTGGATTTCTTGGCGCGATTTGCCCTCGGCCGTCGTGACCGAGGCGCCCGCTTCGGGTACGGGCTGTGTCTGCCAGGCGTACAAGCCTACGGCGACGAGGGCGCAGACGATAGCCAAGCAGACAGCGATGAGTTTCTTGCGATGTCCCGGACTCGCGAGCCGGGGCAACTTCTTCGCGCTCATGCGGCGTCCTTGGTGGTGTAGACGCGTGCGAACGTGGACGGGTCCGCTCCAAAGAGCATGTGAAGCATCAGACGGCGCGAGTAGACAAGCTCATCGAAGTCGGGAGGGAGCTCGATGTCGTGGATGCATGCGATGTGGTGGGCGAGTGCCGAGAACGACTCAGGGTCGCAGATCACATCGGTAGTGACGTGGTAGACCGTCGTGTCGGGGAATGCCTCTTCTTCGAAAGGCAGGAGATGGGGATCGTCGTCGACTTCGATGGCGACACCGTACTGGGGCCAGTAATATGCCATAGGAACCTCCCTGCTTCTGGGACCAAAACTTCTATCGGTTTTGGCTGTCGATGCCGACCGTA
>JAIHVJ010000462.1 GCA_022720335.1 Collinsella sp. | reverse complement strand
GGTGGCCACGATCAGCACCATGGGGTTGATCTTCTTGGACAGCAGCCAGTAGTACAGCCAGAAGGCGATCATGCCGAGCATGCCGGGCATGATGCCGTCCAGGATGTCCTGGAGGGTCTGGGCGTCGTCGCCCGAGCCGATGGCCACCGGGATGCTGGCCCAGAACATGTCCTTGCACATGGCGCCCACGACCATGACGCCCACGATGCCCACGCAGGTCATGATCTTCTGCATGAGGCCGGTCCTCTGGGCCTCGTCCAGGAAGCCCACGCCCAGCTCGTAGCCCTTGACGGCGCCCCAGACGCGCAGCGCGAAGCCGGGGACGTTGTAGATGAGCAGGAAGGCGATGGGGCCGAAGGGGTTGCCGGCCTGGCACAGGCTGATGCCCACCGCGGCGGCGACCACGCGCAGCGTCGACAGGAAGATGGAATCGCCGATGCCGGACAGCGGGCCCATGAGGGCGGCCTTGACGTCGTTGACGCTCTCGGGCTCGATCTCGCCGCGGGCGACCTTCTCCTCCATGGCCATCGCGATGCCGCCGACGAACGGGGCGAACTGGACGGTGATGTTGAAGAACGCGCAGTGGCGGTGCAGGGCCTCGGCGTAGTCGTCGGGGCGGCCGGCGTAGATCTTCTTGAGCATGTTGGCGACCATCAGGCAGAAGGCGATGTTCATCTGCTTGTAGTAGGTCCAGGAGAACTCCCAGGAAGCCCAGGAAGTAGAAGGGCACGAGCTGCTTGGTGAGCACCAGGCGGCCGAGCATGGCGAAGCCCATGGCCGGCAGGATGTTGGCGGCAACGCCGCAACCATCGATCACAAAGGTCGGGATGAAGTCGAGCAGGCCCTGGATGGCGTCGGATCCCAGGTAGAATGCGCCGCCGCACAGCAGGAAGTACTCAAGGCAGCCAAAGAGGCCCATGCTCCAATGTGCCGCGTAGATACCCTTGAGGTTGCCCTTGGCAGCGCACTTGTCAGCAATGTCAACAATGATCGAGAATCCAGCATCCGTAATGTTGCCGATCGTCAGCGAAAGGACGGCGATGGGCATGGCGAGTGCGATGGCCGTCTCGGTACCCTGACCGAGCTGAATGGCAAACGCGCAGGCGAGCACGCCGCCGACGGTTTCGTTAGGCGGCACGTAGGCGCCGATGGAGATCGAGCCCATGAACAGCAGCTCAAGGCTTGCACCTACGGCAAGGCCAGTCTGCAGGTCCCCCAGCACCAGGCCCACGAGCGGGCAC
>JAIHVJ010000461.1 GCA_022720335.1 Collinsella sp. | reverse complement strand
AAAGGGTTTGTTTGCATGTGAGCCACCTTTGCTCAAGATATAGCAAGATATAGCAAAGTATAGTGAGATATAGCAAAGTAAGCGCTACTTGCGGGTTTTGCGGTGGTGCTATTTTCCAAATGCCGCGCGGATAAAGCGCTGGGCGAACAGCTTGTTGGCAACTCACGAGGGCTCGGGGTGCCAATTTGGGATGGAGTAGTGCTGTGCCACGAATAGGGCCTATCTACTACGTTTAAGCCGCAGGGGTCAACCATAGTCGGCTTTTTCGAAAATCGACAAGCTGTCTACCTGCGGTTTTGTTTTCACGGTTTTCGGTATGGTCGAGGCTATCCGTGTTAACGTAGTAGATAGGCCACTTTTGTGGCAAGGGGGCCGATCTGCGGGTCAGGGTAGCCAAAAGAACCCCGTCCCAAAAAGACTGATTGGGAGCTGGGGCGTGTCGATGCGATAGTATTACGTGGTGATATTCGACAAACCGTGAGCTTCATCCGAGGGCTTTATGGAACAACACCAGCATTATCAGAGCTTGCAAGATCAGGCGTACAACGCATTGCGCTCCAAGATTATCTATGCCGAGCTCAAGCCCGGCACGCGCCTTTCGGCGATTGGTCTGGAAAAGGAGACGGGAATCGGGCGCACGCCCATTCGCGAATCCTTTGTGCGCCTGCGTGAGCAGGAGCTGGTGGAAACGCGTCCCAAAAGCGGCACCTACGTCTCTAAGATCAGCATGGAACGCGCCGAAAACGCCTGCTTTTTGCGCGAGAAGCTCGAGAGAAGCGTGCTTATTAAATGCTGTTCGGCCGCCTCGCCCGAGCAAAAGCAGCGGCTTGAGCAGATTCTTACCGAGTCCGAGTAGCTCGACCATGGCGAAACGCGCCGTTTCTTTGACCTGGATAACCTGTTCCATGAGACATGTTTTGAAATTGCCGGTCGTCACATGTTGTGGGATTGGATGAAGAGCATCAACACGCATTTTGAGCGATACAACTGGTTGCGTATGGTGTCGCAGGA
>JAIHVJ010000460.1 GCA_022720335.1 Collinsella sp. | reverse complement strand
TCATCGCCGACTTTGATCCCGCGGCAGGTGAAGGCCTCAAGCGCGAGCGCGTGACCTGCGAAGCCCCTCAGCACCTGAGCGATGAAGCCATTCCGTATCTGGTTCTGCGCCGTCGCGATGGCGAGGGCGAGAACGCGCCGCTCGTGCCGCGTCTGACGTCCGCCTCGCAGATCGAGGCCTATTCTACCTGTCCACTGTGCTGGTTCGTGTCGTATCGCGTCAAGCCCCAGTCTATCGACGCGGGCTTTGACAACATGGAGAAGGGCAACTTTGTCCACGACGTGCTGGAGCATCTGCATGCCCGTCTGCCCCAAGAAGGCATGGAGCGCGTGACGCCCGAGAATCTGCCGCGTGCACAGGAGCTGCTGCACGAGGTCTTTGACGAGACGTTGGCCGAGCACGCTGGCAAGCGCGGCACGGAGGGCCCGCTGGTGCCGCTCTCCCCGGTGGAGGAGCGCCAGGTGGCCGAGATCTTGCCGCAGCTGGAGGGTGTGCTTGCCTACGAGTCCGAGGCACTTGCCCCCTTTGCCCCGCGCTACCTGGAGTTCGCCTTCAACGAGCTCAAGGTCGAGTATGCCGGTTGGCCGCTTGGCGGGCGCATCGACCGCGTGGACGTGGACGCCGAGAATCGTGCCGTGGTGATTGACTACAAGCACCGCACGGGCGTTGAGGAGTTTAAGCTCGCCGACCCTACGGTGCGCGACGAGGAATCGGGCACGGCGCCCATCGACGATCCGCGCTGGTTGCCACCACATACCCAAACGCTTATCTACGCCCAGGCCATGCGCCGGGCGCTGGATTTGGACACCCGCGCGGCGCTCTACTTTTCGACCAAGGGCGGCAAGCCGGCGTTGCGCGGTGCCGCGAGCGCCGAGCTGCTCGAGGAAGAGCGCGGCGACGGCCGCATCCCGGGCCTTAAGAAAGGTTTCCCCGGCGAGGGTGGCAGCATGGACTTCGACGCCCTGCTCGATCGCGTGGAGGCCGGCATCGCCGAGCGCTTGCGCGAACTCGAGG
>JAIHVJ010000459.1 GCA_022720335.1 Collinsella sp. | reverse complement strand
GTATTGGTCCAACGCCAAAAAGATTCTCAAGTCGCGCGGGGCCGATCTTTCGAATGCCGTGATTTTGACCGACGACGGCTCGACGCCCGTCGTCGATGCCAACTGGGTTGTTACTTCTGCCTACTACAACGCTGACGGCAACTTGGAGGTCCAGCTTACGCGCAAGGACGGCTCGTCGGGCAATGCGTCCGGCGATCAAGGCGCTACGGACAGCTCGAGCTCCAACATGCTAGAGGACCTGAGCAACAAGGCACAGGAGCTGGGAGATAAGGCGCAAGAGCTGGGCGATACCGCGCAGAACTTGGGCGATATGGCAACGAACGCCTGGGATGCCCTGCAAAACGGCATTTCGGGCGCGCAGGGGAACTAGCGGTCGAGCGGCTAGAGCCTTAGCAGTGCAAACAAAAACGGGACGCAGGATCGCGTGACCGGGCGCATAGGTGCGTTGGTCGGCGGTCCTGCGTCCCGTTTTGCTGTCGATTACAGCTGCTCTGCCGGACGCTCGGGCGAGCTAAAGCCCGAGTCAAACGTGACGACGCATGATGCATCGGGCCTGCGCTCGTGTACGATGCGTGTGACGAGTTCCAGTAGCTCCTCGTCGGATATGTCAAAGCCGTCGGGACGCACCAGGTCAAATGACACAAAGCCATTGTGTTCGTGCAGGTCGTGGATGGAAAGCGTGGGGTCGATCTGTGCTACGCCGCGCTTGACCCAGCCGCGCAGGTCGTCACCGGTTGTTGCGATGGGGTCGCAATGTAGCGTGATATCGATGCCCATCTGGCGTTTGATATCGTGTTCGATGGCGTCCAGAATCTCGTGGTGCTCAAAGGCATCGCCCTCGCCGGGCATTTCCACGTGTGCGCTGGCAAACTGGCGGCCGGGGCCGTATGCAAATGAAGATGCCCACGCCCAGGCCCGCCCAGCCGTCGAGATCAAAGCCTGTCGTTTGCGAAATAAGCGCCGCCGCCAAGACCGAGCCCGAGGCGATGACATCGTTTTTGGAGTCCTGCGCCGTGGCGATGAGCGTCTCCGAGTCGATGCGGTTGCCCAGCGTGCGGTTGAACGCGGCCATCCAGAGCTTAACGAGCATGGACGTAGCCAGTGCCGCAAGGGAAACGAGCGTGTAAGCGGTGGGGGAGGGCTTGATGATCTTGGTAACGGACTCGAGCACCAGGTTGATGCCGACGGCGCAAACCAGGACGGCGACAAACAGACCGGCCAGGTACTCGTAGCGGCCGTGGCCGTAAGGGTGGCCCTCGTCCGCCGGGCGACTGGCAAGGCGGAATCCGAGCAGGCTCACAATGTTGCTCGAGGCGTCGGAGAGGTTGTTGAAGGCGTCGGCGACAAGCGAGACAGAGCCGGCGAGCAGGCCCGCGATGCCCTTGGCCAGGCACAGCGTGATATTGAGGCCGATGCAGATGAGGCTTGCGGCAAAGCCCGCGTTGGTGCGACAAGTTGTATCGACCGGCTCGTCCTCACTGCCGGGAACAAGCGTATGTACCAGCCGATTTACAAATAGCAT
>JAIHVJ010000458.1 GCA_022720335.1 Collinsella sp. | reverse complement strand
GCCGCATCCTCTTGGCCCATCGTCTCATCTTTCATATATCCCCCAAGCTCAATATCGGGACAACACTGTACCCAAAAACGGGACCCCATAGAGCCGCCGCATGATTTGAAATCCGATTTTATATATGCGTATGTTTTTGAATAGATGAATAGAGACGCAACGACAAAAGCCCCCGAAAAGCGAGCGAAACGCTTTCCGGGGGCTCTGCGAGACATTGGATGAAAATCCTGACGGGCGGGCCTATGCCCAACTGCCAACAGCGACCAACACGTTACTCGGCGTGCGCGTAATCCACCTTGGCGCGGCGAGCGGTGGCCTTCTCCCAATCGCTGGTGCCCTCAAAGACATCCTGCTTGTAGGGGTTGCGGCCGAGCTTCTTGGCGCGGTAGGCGATGTAGATGATGGCGGCGATGTTGGCGATCAGCGCGACAACCGAAACCGCGGTGGCGGCGCCTGCATCGAGCGTGGAGTGCGTCACAAAGATGGACTCCTCCTGGAAGTAGGGGAACACCTGGGCAAACATGCACCAAATGGCCAGGGTAAAGGCGCGGTTCTGGATCCAGCCGCCTTTGTTCCAGATAAAGGCCGCCACGGTGGGGGCCAGCAGCAGCGCAAAGCCGCAGAACCAGGAGTGGGTGGGCAGGCAGTTGTAGGTGTAGCAGAAGTTCCAGATATCGTAGGCGATGATGTAGACCCAGGTCATGTCGGGCCACAGCATGTCGGTCTTGTCCTCGCTGGCGTAGACGCTCCACCAACCGGTCATGCAGAAGATGTTGATGAGACCGGCGATGCCGTTGAACACGTTGTTCCAGCCGGCCAGCTGCGCGGCACCTTCGGAGGTGACCCAAGTGGACTGGCCCAGGACAAAGAAGTGATAGGCGCTCTCGAAGTCGGACACGACGGCGATCAAGATGTTGATGGCGACGATCACAAACGGCCACGCGCGGAACCAATGCGCCTTGCCGATCTTGCCCCACTGGTACTTAATGGCAATGAAGCCCCAGCAACCGGCAAGCGCCGCG
>JAIHVJ010000457.1 GCA_022720335.1 Collinsella sp. | reverse complement strand
TGTAACGTCTTCCGGCGAGCATGCCGGACAGGTAAAGCTGTGGGCCATCGGCTCCGACGCTCTGCTCACCAAGGCGGACTCTGCGTTTAGGGAGAAGACCTTTAACGCCATGGCCCTTGCCGCGGTTGTTGCAATCTGCATTTCGGTCGTTATCGGATCGCTCGTGTCGCGCATGCTCACCAAGCCGATTCATCGTATTACCAGCACCGCCAAGCAGATTCGCGATGGAGACCTGTCCGCTCGTACGGGCTTGCGCGGCGATGATGAGATCGATCAGCTGGGAGAGACCTTCGACGAGATGGCCACCTCACTCGAGAAGGACATGAAGCACGAGAAGCGCCTGACCTCTGATGTTGCCCACGAGCTGCGCACGCCGCTCATGGCCATGCTTGCAACGGTCGAGGCCATGCAAGACGGTGTGTATCCCACCGATGACGAACACCTGGAAACGGTCGCATCCGAGACGCGTCGTCTGGCCCGTCTGGTGCAGCAGATGCTCGACCTGTCGCGCATGGAAAACAGCACCGCGCCACTCAACCTGGAGCCGGTGGATATGGTGCCGTTTGTGCGTTCGATTGTGAATGGCCAGGAGCGCCTGTTTGCCGACCGTGACCTGCGTTTGCGCTTTGCAGATGAGACGCAGGGCCACGATGACGTTGTCGAGGCCGATCCCGACATGATCACGCAATGCGTCATCAACCTCATGAGTAATGCCATGCGCTATACCCCCGAGGGCGGATGGGTCGTGGTGTCGGTGCTCAGTGACCGTAAACACGTCGATATTGCGGTCTCGGACACGGGCATTGGAATCGCCAAGGAAGACCTGTCGCGCATCTTCGGTCGTTTTTGGCGTGCCGACGCCAGTCGCGCCCGCGAGGCGGGCGGTCTGGGCGTGGGCCTCGCCGTGACCAAGCAGATTGTCGAGCGTCATCATGGCTACATATCCGTGGAGTCGGAGCTTGGAAAGGGTACGACTTTTACGATTCATCTGCCTCGCGAGCACACGGCGGACGCGGCATCTA
>JAIHVJ010000456.1 GCA_022720335.1 Collinsella sp. | reverse complement strand
TTGTTGACGAGCATGATGGCGTCGTAGGCGGGCGGCCCCTTGTGTTCCTTGATCCAGTCGCCGATGCCGCCTATCCAGCCGGTCACGTTGTTCCACATGCTTTTCAGGCCGTCGAGGAAGCCGCTGATGATGCTGGAGCCTGCGTCGTACAGCAGTCTGCCCACGTTGCCGATGGCGGACAGGATGCGGCCGGGCAGTCCGCTGAACCAGCTGACCACGTTGTTCCACGTGTTCTGCGCGAACTGGGCGGCGCTGGAGAAGAACGCGCCTATCTTGCCGGGCAATGATTGGAAGAATCCGATGATGTTGCTCGCGCACGAGCCGACGAAGCTGGTGAATTTGCTCCAGATATTCCGGCCGGCCTCGGTCTGGGTGAAGAAATAGATTAAACCGGCCACCAATGCGGCGATGAGAGTGATGATGAGCACGATGGGATTGGCGTTCATCGCCACGTTGAGTGCCCACTGGGCCACGGATGCGGCGGTGCTGGCCACACTGAAGCCCTGCAATGCGGTGACCACGGCGCTGATGACGCTGGCCGCCTTGAACACGGCGAAGCCGGTGCCGATGCCGACCAGGGCGGCGCTGATGGGTTCGGCGTTCGCGCTCACCCAGTCGCTGAACGCGGTGAGTTTGTCGGCCACGTCGCCCACGATGCCGGCGGCGCCGTTGAAGGCGTCGCCCAACGCGGTGCCCGCTCCGGCCGCGCCGCCCATCGAGTCGAGCAGGGGCGTGAACTGGCCGATGAGGTCGCCGGCGGCTCCGGCGAGGCTTTTGCATGACTCCCAGACGGCGGCGAAGATATCGCTGGCGGCCTGTGCGGGGCCGGTGTTCTGGAACGCGGTGAGGAAATCGGAGACCTTCTGTTTCGCGGTGTCGAACGTGCTGGCGGCGGTATCCCGGATGGTGAGCAGGAAGTCCACGACGGGGCTGTCCTCCTCTACGTTGAACGCGTCGCGCAGTTCCGCGCTGAAGTCGCCGTCGCGCACGAGTTTGATGACGCCTTGCAGGCCGGTGGTCGCCT
>JAIHVJ010000455.1 GCA_022720335.1 Collinsella sp. | reverse complement strand
GTGCTGGCCTGGAAGGTGGCGGAGGTGGCCGTGGCTCGTGATGTCCTGGGCACCGCCCCACTGCTGCTTTTGGACGACGTGATGAGCGAGCTCGACGGCGAGCGTCGCGGTGCTTTCCTGCGGTTGATCGGCGATGATATCCAGACGGTCATAACCACGACCAACCTGGGGTATTTTACCGATGACCTGCTTGATCGAGCCAAGGTGGTGAGCATGGGTGAGACGTGCTAATTACGAGCGCGAGAGCGAAACGGTCGCCTTCAGTGGGTTTTTGAACGCAGAGCGCCAGCGCATCCTGGCGGCTGCAACGCCTAAGCGCCGCGCGCAGATGGAGGCTGCCGAGGAGTCGCGCGCGGTCTATCGCGCGTGGAACGCGGTGTGCTCGGGCACGCGCGAGGGGCGGCATGTGACGGGTCTGCGCTACCTGCCCGAGTCCAATGAACTGCTGGTATATCTCGATTCGCCCTCGTGGACGCAGGAAATGACGCTGTTGCGTGAGATCATCCGCGCGCGCATGGAGCGCGCCGGTGCGCATGTGGACGGCCTGGTGTTCAAAACCACCGCACCCGGTCACACGCCGCCCGCCGCCAAGGAGCGCCTGCGCCCGGCGACGACCGAGCACCCGCCGGCCCCGCACGCCGACCTAAGTGAGGCCGAGCGCACCGAGATTGAGCGCCAAGTGGCGCCCATCGAAGACCAAAAACTGCGCGAGGCCCTCGAGAATGCCATGAGAGCCAGTGCCGAGAGGGCCAAGGGCGTGCAAAGCAAAAAAGAGCCTTAAATCGCATCTGGTGGCCTTGTAGAGCCAAATACCCTCATTCCCGAGGGTATTTTTTTACGATAAACTAGTAAGGCTGTACACATTTTCTTGACTGAAGGAGGACGTGTGGCAAACGAAAACGATTACGATGGCGGCGAGATTAAGATTCTCGAAGGTCTCGAGGCCGTTCGTAAGCGCCCGGGCATGTATATCGGCTCGACGAGCGCCAGCGGTCTGCATCACCTGGTGTGGGAGATCGTTGACAAC
>JAIHVJ010000454.1 GCA_022720335.1 Collinsella sp. | reverse complement strand
GCCCTCGCCCTTGCGCGCGCTCACGGCAAACCGCGGCGCCTGCGGATTGAGGTCATCGAGTGTCTTAGTATACCTATCCATGTCAAAATCGAAAGCCGGAGCCACGTCGACCTTGTTGAGCAGCTGCGCGCCGGCGTGTTGGAAGATGCCCGGGTACTTGATGGGCTTGTCGTCGCCCTCGGGCACCGAGAGAATCATGATGGACAGGTTCTCGCCCAGGTCAAAGTCGACCGGGCAGACCAGGTTACCCACGTTTTCGATAAAGATGACGTCGATGTTTTCCAGACCCACAGCCTGGTCGAACGCGTCGACGGCCTCCATGATCATGTTGCCCTCGAGGTGGCACAGGCCCCCCGTGTTGATCTGGATGGCAGGCATGCCGGCTTCCTTCATGGTGATGGCGTCGACGTCCGAGGCGATGTCGCCCTCGATGACGGCGCAGCGCAGGCCCGCCTTGTCACGCAGGCGCTCGTTGGTGCCCAGGATCGTGGTGGTCTTGCCCGAGCCAGGGCTCGACAAGACGTTGATCACATAGGTGCCTGCCTCATTAAATCGCTGACGCAGCTGATCTGCCAGGCGCTCATTGCGCGACAGAATCGGCGACGCGATATCAATCGTTTTCTCAGCCATACTCAGCGCTCCTTACTTTTGCCCCTTTATACCCCGTCCCCAGGTGGCTGATGGGCTAATCGTCGGGGGTTTCGATTTCGATACTTGCGATGTCGAGTTCGCGGCCGTGCAGCAGGCGCACGTTGGCACCACCACACTGGGGACAGCGGCAATGGAAACGGTCGTGTTCAAAGACCTCACCGCAGTCCAGACACTCGCTTTGTGGATGGACTTCCTCTACGGCAAGCTCGCAGCCGCGCGTGAGCAGGTCCTCGTCGCGAAACGTCTCCCAGGCAAAGTCGAGCGCCTCGCGCACGACCTCGGTCATATCCCCGATACGCAGCGTTACCAAAACGGCGCGCGAGGCCCCCGCCCCACGCGCCGCGCGAATCACTGTATCGAGTATGCCGTTGACAATG
>JAIHVJ010000453.1 GCA_022720335.1 Collinsella sp. | reverse complement strand
CATCGGTGCATAAATCGCAGACAAGGAGTCTGATATGTCTTTGAAGGTTGGAATCGTCGGCGCGGCTGGATATGCCGGAGCCGAGCTCATTCGCCTCGTGCTTGGCCATCCCGAGTTTGAACTTGTTGCCATTACGTCCAACGCCGATGCCGGCCAGCCGCTGTCCGCGGCGTATCCGAGCTTTGCTGGCGTGAGCGACCTGGTTTTCACCACGCATGACGCCCCCGAGCTCAAGAGCTGCGACGCCGTCTTCTTGGCCGTGCCGCACACGGCTGCCATGGCACAGGTGCCCGCACTGCTTGCATCTGGCGTCTCCTGCTTTGATCTTTCGGCCGATTACCGTCTGAGCGACGCGTCCGTCTTTGAGACATGGTATGCCGCCGAGCACACGAGCCCCGAGCTGCTCAAGACCCGCGCTTTTGGCCTGCCCGAGCTGTTCTGCCAGGACTTGGAGACCGCCGCATCCGATTATGCTGACGGCAAGTCCGTGCTGGTCGCCTGCGCCGGCTGCTATCCCACCGCAACGAGCCTTGCTGCCGCTCCTGCCGAGCGTGCCGGCTGGGTTGCCCAGAGTGGCCCTGTGATCGTCGATGCCATCAGCGGTGTGACGGGTGCCGGCAAGTCCTGCAACGCCCGCACCCACTTTTGCAGTGCGGACGAGAACCTAGAAGCCTATGGCGTGGGTAAACATCGCCACACGCCCGAGATTGAGCAAATCCTTGGCTTAACCGATCGCGTCGTCTTTACCCCGCATCTGGCACCGCTCAAGCGCGGCCTGCTCTCCACGGTGACGATGCCGCTTACGCCGCAGGCTATCGATACCTTGACCCTTGAGGACGTTGTCGACTATTACAAGCAGTTCTACGCTGGTCGCACCTTCGTGCGCGTGCTCGATGCCGGTCAGCAGCCCAAGACGGCTTCGGTCGTCGGCACCAACGCCGCCCAGATTGGCCTCGCGCTCAACAAGCGCGCGGGCGTGCTGGTGGCGACGGGCGCCATCGACAATCTGTGCAAGGGCGCTGCGGGCCAA
>JAIHVJ010000452.1 GCA_022720335.1 Collinsella sp. | reverse complement strand
CATCGGTGCATAAATCGCAGACAAGGAGTCTGATATGTCTTTGAAGGTTGGAATCGTCGGCGCGGCTGGATATGCCGGAGCCGAGCTCATTCGCCTCGTCTTCGGTCATCCCGAGTTTGAACTTGCTGCCATTACGTCCAACGCCGATGCCGGCCAGCCGTTGTCTGCGGTGTACCCGAGCTTCACCGGCGTAAGCGATCTTGTCTTTACGACGCATGATGCCCCCGAGCTCAAGAACTGCGACGCGGTCTTTTTGGCCGTGCCGCACACGGCTGCCATGGCACAGGTGCCCGCGCTGCTTGCATCGGGCGTCTCCTGCTTTGATCTTTCGGCCGACTACCGTCTGAACGACGCGTCCGTTTTTGAGGCTTGGTATGCCGCCGAGCATACGAGCCCCGAGCTGCTCAAGACCCGTGCCTTCGGTCTGCCCGAGCTGTTCTGCCAGGACTTGGAGACCGCCGCATCCGACCATGCCGACGGCAAACCCGTGCTGGTCGCCTGCGCCGGTTGCTATCCCACCGCAACGAGCCTTGCCGCCGCGCCCGCCGTGCGCGCGGGCTGGGTGGCCGAGAACGGTCCCGTGATTGTCGATGCCATTAGCGGCGTGACGGGCGCCGGTAAGTCCTGCAACGCCCGCACCCATTTTTGCAGCGCCGACGAGAACTTGGAGGCCTACGGCGTGGGCAAGCATCGCCACACGCCCGAGATTGAGCAAATCCTTGGCCTGACCGATCGCGTCGTCTTTACCCCGCACCTGGCACCGCTCAAGCGCGGCCTGCTCTCCACGGTGACGCTGCCGCTCACGCCGCAGGCCATCGACTCCCTGGCTCTTGAGGATGTCGTCGACTATTACAAGCAGTTCTACGCTGGACGCACCTTTGTGCGTGTGCTCGACGCCGGCCAGCAGCCCAAGACGGCTTCGGTCGTTGGAACCAACGCCGCCCAGATTGGCCTCGCGCTCAACAAGCGCGCGGGCGTGCTGGTGGCGACGGGCGCCATCGACAATCTGTGCAAGGGCGCTGCGGGCCAA
>JAIHVJ010000116.1 GCA_022720335.1 Collinsella sp. | reverse complement strand
TTTTTACACCAAGGTCTGGTGGCCCGATCTGCAAAAGCTCGCGCAAAAATACGGCATTCGCTATACCGGCGTGATGATCGAAAACTACGAGGACGCGGTTAACCAGACCGAGCCTGCGCGCCAGGCCGATACCACGCAGTTTCGCTACTTTGGCGGCATGCTGCTGCAGATGGGCGGAGAGCTGGGCTTTCACGGCTACAACCATCAGCCTCTGGCGCTCTGGGATACCGATTACGGCACGCTGTATGACTACAAGACCTGGAAGAACAAGGAAACGCTCGTCGCATCGCTCAACGAGCTTATCGCTTTCCAGGACGAGTACGTGCAGGAGTTTGGCGTGGCGAGCGACGGCATTGTGGAGCAGCCGCGCATTGTCTCGGGCGGCATGGTCGACGATTCCTATATGCGCCTGGCCGCCGTGTCCGAGCTCAACATGCACTACGTGAGCACGCACTTTGTGCACCCGGACGACCTTTTGGACCCCGATCGCGGAGCCAAGGAGGGCTGGGAGGTCTACAAGGGCGGCCTGGTCGACTTCCTGGAGTGGCTTACCAAATCCGCGCCCGACCTGCGGCACCAGACGGCGTCGGAGTGCTCCGGTGCCATCCAGCGCTTTTCGTCGGTTACGGTGAACGTGGATACCAGTGCGGATGCCTGGACGCTCAGCCTGGGCAATTTCCACGACGAGGCGTGGCTCATGTTCCGCGTTAATAATGGCGAGCCGGGTGCGGTGACGGGTGGCGAACTGACGCACCTTACGGGCAATCTGTATCTGCTCAAGGCAAATGATAAGACCGTGACGATCGAGCGCAAGGAGGGTGGCGATAAATGAGAATCTGCTTGGTACTCGAGGGTTGCTACCCCTATGTGCACGGCGGCGTATCTACCTGGATGCATGGCTACATTACGGCCATGCCCGAGCACGAGTTTGTGCTGTGGGTGATCGGCGCGCATGCTGCCGACCGTGGCAAGTTTGTCTACGAGCTGCCCGGCAACGTGGTCGAGGTGCACGAGGTGTTCCTGGACGATGCCCTGCGGCTTTCGGGCGAGCAACATGAAGCCAGTTTTAACGACCGTGAGCGCGAGGCGCTACGCCGTCTGGTGTCGCTCTCCAATCCGGACTGGGACGTGTTATTCGATATCTTCCACCGCCGTCGCGTGCATCCGCTCTCGTTTTTGCAGAGCCGCGCCTTTATGGATATCTTTCGCGACGTGTGCCTGGCCGAGTATCCCTACACGCCCTTTGCCGATGCATTTCATACCATGCGCTCCATGTTGCTGCCCGTGCTCTACCTGTTGGGCAGCGAGGTGCCGGTGGCCGATGTGTACCATGCCATCTCGACCGGCTACGGTGGCCTGCTCGCCTGCCTGGGCTCAAGCGTTCACCATGCGCCGGTGCTGCTGACCGAGCATGGCATCTATACCCGCGAGCGCGAGGAAGAGATCATTCGCGCCGATTGGGTGGTGCCGTCATTTAAGGACCGCTGGATTCGCTTTTTCTACCTGCTTTCGGAGGAGATCTATCGCCGCGCCTTCCGTGTGACGAGTTTGTTCCATAACGCCCGCAAGACGCAGATCGATATGGGCTGCGATGCGGACAAATGCCTGGTCATCCCCAACGGCATCCAGTTCGACCGCTTTAAGGACATCCCCTTAAAGCCCGATGACGGCTGGGTGGACATTGGCGCGGTAGTGCGTCTGGCGCCCATCAAGGACGTCAAGACCATGATCTATGCCTTCTTTGAGTTGCACGAGCGCCTGCCCAAGGTGCGCCTGCACATCATGGGCGGCGTGGACGACGAGGAGTACGGCGCCGAGTGCCACGCGCTGGTCGAAACCCTGGGCGTGCGCGACCTGATCTTTACCGGCCGCGTCAACGTGGTCGAGTACATGGAAAAGCTCGACTTTACCATTTTGACGAGCATCTCCGAGGGCCAGCCGCTCAGCGTGCTGGAGTCGCTTGCAGCGCGCCGTCCCTGCGTGACGACCGAGGTGGGCTGCTGTCGCGAGCTTCTCGAAGGCGCCCCGGGCGACGACTTTGGCGTGGCGGGTTTTGTGACGCCGCCTATGTATCGCAAGGGCTTGGCCGATGCCATGGAACGCATGTGCACAAGCCTCGCTCGTCGCATTGAGATGGGGGAGCGCGGCCAGCGTCGCGTTGCCACGTACTTCTTGCACGAGCAGATGCTCGCCAACTATCGCGCGCTGTACGACGAGACGACGCAAGCGTTTGACCTGCCCAGAGAGGGGGAGTAGCCGGTGGCCGGAATCGGTTTTGAGCTCAAGCGCCTGTTTAGGCGCAAGGGCCTGTTTGCCACGATGCGCGCCTATGGCTACGCCGGCATTGTGTGCACGGGCCCGATGCTGCTGGGCGTGCTGCTCCAGGTGGGTATCTTGGTGCTGTGCGGTCTGTGGGGTGTGGGCCGTGCCAACCAGGATCTGCTGGTGTGCATGGTGACCTATACGCTGCTGGCGTCGCTTACGCTCACGAGCTTTTTCTCCATGCCGGTCACCCGCTTTTTGGCCGACATGCTCTTTGCCGAGCGCGAAGAGGAGGTCTTGCCCTCGTTTTGGGGCTCCAACGCCATCATGCTGGTTGCTGGCACGGTGCTCTACGGCGTATTTTTGCTGTTCTCGGGCGCCACGCTGCTGCAGGGGCTGCTATGCCTGTGGCTGTTCAACATTATGATCGTCAACTGGAACGGTATGAGCTATCTCACGGCCATCAAGGATTACCGTGGTATCCTGTGTAGCTTTGCGGCCGCCATTGGCGTGGCGTGCCTGTTCGGTCTTGCCGCGCTGGCGCTGGGGCTGCCGCCGGTCGAGGGGCTGTTGGCATCATTCGCCCTGGGCTACGGCGTCATGCTCGCCTGGGACGTGGTGCTGCTGTACCGGTATTTTCCTCAGAGCGACCGCAGCCCCTGGCTCTTTTTGCAGTGGCTCGATCAGTTTATGCCGCTGGCGCTCACGGGCCTGTTTACCAACCTGGGGCTCTTTGCGCACCTGGTGATTATTTGGGCCGGTCCCATTGGCGTGCAGGTCAAGGGCTTGTTTTATGGTGCGCCCTACCACGATGTGCCTGCGCTCATCGCGTTTTTGACGATACTGGTCACGACCGTCAACTTTGTTGTCTCGGTCGAGGTCAACTTCTATCCGCGCTACCGCGACTACTACAGCCTGTTTAACGACGGCGGCGTAGTGGGCGATATTGTGGTTGCCGAGGAGGAAATGCTCGCCACGCTCAACCGGGAGCTGTGGTTTTGCGCGCTCAAGCAGCTGTTTGTGACCGCGGTGGTCATCTCGCTGGAGACCACGGTGCTCTCGGCCCTGCCGCTGGGCTTTAACAGCCTTATGCACGGGTATTTTCGCACGCTATGCGTGGGCTATGGTCTGTATGCCGTGGGCAATACGGTGATGCTCATCTTGCTGTACTATACCGACTACAAGGGAGCCATGCTGGCCTCGGGCCTGTTTGCCGGTGTGGCAGGGCTGGCGACCGCCGTGTCGTTGCTTTTACCGCAGCAGTTTTATGGCTTTGGCTTTTTGTTGGGTGCGGCGGTGTTTTTTATCGTGGCGCTGCTCCGGCTCGATACCTATACCGCCAACTTGCCGTATCGTATCCTGAGTCAACAGCCCATGGTGGCGACCGACAAGACGGGTCGCTTTACACAACTGGGCCGCTTGCTCGATCGTGCCGAGCAGCGCTATGAGGAAGGCCGCCATAAGGGTGAGCCGCATGGTTGGTTTGAGCGTACGGTGGTCCGTGTGTATCGCAACCATTGGGGAGGTTCTGATGACCGATAGGATGATGTCTCGCCGTCGCCTGATTGAGGCGGCTGCCGGTGCGCTGTTGCTTTCGGGCTGCTCGGTGCAGGAAGACTCCTCGACCAAAAAGGTCAAAAAGCAGGACAAGATTAAAAAGGCCGAGTCCTCGGACGGTACCAAGCACCTCCGCGACAAGGACGAGCTCTACGAGGTCTATGATGACTCGGGCATTGTGACCATGTACCTGACGGTCTCGCGCGGCAATAGCTCCGAGAACACCGATCATAGCTGGGCCGAGATCAATACGTACTCGGTCTACGACTACGCCGACATGGGCGTGGCGCGCTATCAGGTTATGGGCCTGCTGCAGGCGGGCGACGAAGACGGCCCGGTGGCCGGCGAGGTTGGCTATGGCGAGGAAGCGCCCAATGCTACCGTGCAGGTGCGCGGCCAGACGTCGAGCGGTTATACGCAGAAGAATTACAAGGTAGAGCTCAAAAAGGGCAAGGGTACCTGGCGCCAACAGCGCGCGATTGCGCTCAACAAGCACATGGGCGAGGGTATGCGTTTTCGCAACAAGATGGCCTACGACCTTATCCGTGGGATTCCCCAGATGATGGGCTTGCGCACGCAGTTTGTGCATCTGTGGGTGTGCGACCAGACCGAAAAGTCCAACGACACCTTTGAGGACTACGGCTTGTTTACGCAGGTGGAGCAGCTCAACAAAACGGCGCTTAAGGCGCACGGCTTGGATAAGAACGGGCATCTGTACAAGGTGAACAGCTTTGATTTCTATCGCTACGAGGACACCATTAAGCTTGCCGACGATCCCGACTACAACCAGGCCAACTTTGAGGGCATGCTCGAGATTAAGGGCGACTCGGACCACACCAAGCTCATCGAGATGCTCGATGCACTCAACGACGAATCCCAAAAGATCGATGACGTGCTCGACGCCTACTTTGATACCGAGAACCTGGTCTATTGGTTGGCGTTTCAGATCCTGACGGGCAACTGCGATACGCAGAACCGTAACTGCTATCTGTACAGCCCGCTCAACTCAAATACCTGGTACTTTTTGGATTGGGATAACGACGGCATGTTGCGTAAGCTTGAGCTGAGCCTGAAGGGGTTCTCGGACTATGCGAGCTGGGAGCGCGGCGTAAGCAACTACTGGGGCAACGTGCTGTTCAACCGCGCGTTGCGCAGCAAGTCGTTCCGCAGCGAACTCGACCGTGCCGTCAAGGACTTGCGCTCGTATTTGACCGATGCGCGCCTGAGCAAGATGATCGAGCATTATCGCGAGGTCACGGAGCCGCTTGTCTTTGCTGCGCCCGACCTGGAGCATCTGCCCGTGACCAAGGACGAATACGAGCAGATTGCCGCGGCGATTCCGTCCGAGATCGAGGAGAACTATAAGAGCTTTCGCGAGAGCTATAAAAAGCCCATGCCGTTCTACATTGGCGTGCCGCAGATCGATAACGGCAAGCTGCGCATTAACTGGGATGCGTCCTACGACTTTGAGGCGCGCGACATTCGCTACACCGTAGAGCTTGCGCGCGACTATGCCATAAGCGATGTGGTCTTTAAGGCCGAGGACGTGCTGCTTCCCGAGGTGACCTGTGATGCGCCCGATACCGGCCAGTTTTTTGTGCGCGTGCGTGCCACCAACTCCGACGACTTTACGCAAGATGCGTTTGACTACTATGTGACCGACGACGGCAAGCACTACGGCGTGAAGTGCTTTTACGTGCAAGACGGCGGTAAGGTCGTGGAGGACACGTATGAGGAGGGCTAGCGCGCTGCTTGAGCGCTTGGCGGCCCCGCCTGTGCGTGCCACGCAGGAGCGTTACCGCCATGAGCTCAAATATCTCATTAACGAGGGCGAGCACGCCGCGCTTGCCTGTCGCATGGCGCCGGTGTTCAAGCTGGACAAGCATGCGCGAGCGGGCGGTTACACTATTCGCAGCCTGTATTTTGATGACTACTGCAACTCGGCCTACGAGGAAAAAGACGCCGGTATTCTCATGCGCAAAAAGTATCGCGTGCGCATCTATAACGGCAGCGACAAGGTGATTAAGCTCGAGCGCAAAAAGAAGTACGGTAGCTGGATTTACAAGGAGGATGCGCCACTTACGCGCGGTGAGTTTGAGCAGATTCTGGCTGGCGACTACGACTTTTTGCTGAGGAGCCCCTATCCGCTCTGTCGCGAGTTCTACATCGAGTGCATCTGTAATATGATGCGCCCGCGGACCATCGTGGACTACGAGCGCGAGCCGTGGGTGATGGACGAGGGCACCGTGCGCATTACCTTTGATAGCAACGTGCGTGCGGCGGTGGGGAGCTTTGACATCTTTGACGCGACGTTGCCCGCGCTGCCCGTGCTGGAGCCCGGCAAGCTGGTGATGGAGGTCAAGTTTACCGAGTTTTG
>JAIHVJ010000451.1 GCA_022720335.1 Collinsella sp. | reverse complement strand
TTCGAGGAGAGCTTCGACGCCAAGCAGCATCGCGAGTACATGCCCGACGATGCCGCCGAGCAGAGCGCCCTCAACCGTCAGGGCATCACCGAAAACGCCCGTCGCGTCAAGGAACTCGAGCAAGAGGTGGCCGAGCTCAAAGCCCTCGTCGCCAAGCTCGTGAACGAGCGCTAGAAGCGGACGGCCACCGACAACATTGACGCCAACACAAAAGGCGCGCCAGGGAATCCGCCCCCGGCACGCCTTCTTTTCGATGTGACATACGGGACTGCCCCTTTGTCACCTTATGCGAACTGGCTCAGATAGAGGTCGGCATAAGCGCCCTCGGCAGCCAGCAGCTCCTGGTGCGTACCCTGCTCGATGATATTGCCGTGATCCATGACCAGGATGAGGTCGGCATCGACGATCGTCGACAGACGATGCGCGATCACAAAGCTCGTGCGCCCGCGCATGAGCGCATCCATAGCACGGCCGATGGCGAGCTCGGTGCGCGTGTCCACGCTCGACGTCGCCTCGTCCAGGATGAGGATCGCCGGGTTGTTGAGCAGCACGCGCGCGATGGTCAGCAGCTGACGTTGGCCTTGGCTGATGCTCTCGGCATCGTTAGCCACACGCGTGTCGTAGCCCTGCGGCATAGTGCGCACAAAGAAGTCGACCTGAGCGGCACGTGCGGCCGCGACAATCTCCTCACGCGTTGCCTCGGGACAGCCGTAGGCGATGTTCTCGGCAATGGTGCCATCGAACAGCCAGGCGTCCTGCAACACCATGCCAAACTGCTGGCGCAGCTCGCCGCGATCCATGCGGCTCGTGTCCACACCGTCAAGGGTAATGCGACCACCGTCGATCTCGTAGAAGCGCATGAGCAGATTGATGAGCGTGGTCTTGCCCGCGCCCGTGGTTCCCACCACCGCGATCTTTTGGCCCGGCTCGGCGGCAAACGACACGTCGCGCATGAGC
This sequence comes from Collinsella sp., assembly GCA_022720335.1. Lineage (GTDB taxonomy): Bacteria > Actinomycetota > Coriobacteriia > Coriobacteriales > Coriobacteriaceae > Collinsella. The sequence goes on along the minus strand of JAIHVJ010000451.1, from coordinate 77 downwards.
GGCTTGTCGGGCGCGTAGCCAAAGCGCACATGTTCAAAGGCGACGCGGCCCTCCACGCGACCCGGCAGCTTGGCGGC
>JAIHVJ010000450.1 GCA_022720335.1 Collinsella sp. | reverse complement strand
GTTTGACTGGTCGTTTAAGAACGTCCCCAATGACTATTCGAACTGCTAGTTTGTGCGGGTTGTGGTTTTGGGAGCTGCGGGAATTTAAGATACTGTACATCTGTACGTTAACTCATCTTCGTAGTATATTGCTACCCGCAAAACTCAGCACCATTGTGCCGCGAGATGTTAGCGTGCCTCCGTACAATGGTTGTTAATAGCATGATTCGGCTAAACGATAGGATGGATGGTCCAAGCGTGAGTCTCGGCAACAAACTATCCGATGCAAAGGTTTCCTTTGCAATCTTTAAACGCGACATCAAGCGATTGATCGTGAACCCCGTCGCTCTGGTGGTTACCCTGGGCGTGTGTGTCATTCCTTCGCTGTATGCCTGGTACAACATCGTTGCCAACTGGGATCCGTACGGAAATACCCAGGGCATTAAAATCGCCATCGCCAACAACGATCGGGGCACCCAGAACGACCTAGTGGGCGAGCTTAACGCAGGCGATAAGGTGGTCGACCGGCTCAAGGAGAACGACCAGCTTGGCTGGACCTTCGTCGACTCGGCGGCAGATGCCAAAGAGGGCGTCGAAAGTGGTGAATACTATGCCGCCATCGTGATTCCCAAGAACTTCTCCGACAATCTCGTCTCGATGCTCGACGGCAATTACCATCAGCCGAAGCTCACCTATTACGTCAACGAGAAAAAGAGCGCCATTGCGCCCAAGGTTACCGATACCGGTGCCAACACCATTGAGGAGCAGATCAACTCGGAGTTTGTCTCTACGGTGGGCGAGACCGTCGCGGGCATTGCCAAAGATGCCGGCATCGACCTTAAAGACAAGGCAACTCAGACCCAGGATTCGCTGGCGGGCTCGGTGTCCGAGGCATCTGATACCCTGGGCGAAGTACGTGATTCCATCGGCGACATGAACACCGCCATCGACAAGACAAGCAGCTCGATTGCTTCGGCCGATGCTGCGTTGGCGGGCCTGCGGGGACAGACGCCTTCGCTAACGCAGGCAATCGCTCAGGGTAATGATCTGCTGGGCGA
>JAIHVJ010000449.1 GCA_022720335.1 Collinsella sp. | reverse complement strand
GCCTAGGTCATGGCATCTCAAGTTGAGCTCACCCCATGCGGGGCCATGTTTGACATCTTTAAGCGCGCGGCGCATCTGAGCCATATCGAGCTGTGCGGCTTGGTGCTTTCGTCCCGTCCGCTCGCCGACGGCCGCAGCCCGCAGAGCCGAGCCGCCGATCGCTCTTGGGTTTCCCGCTTTATCGTTCGCGCACCGGTCGGCACGCTTCAGCAGCGCTACTTTGCCGAATACGGTACATCGGCTGCGCGTATTATGTCGCAACTGGCCTTGCGCCAGCGCAACCCCATGGACTCCACGGCTGTGATCAATATGGTGTGCGGTCCTGCAGGTGAACCGATGGTACGCGCGCTCGAAGAGTGTCACCAGGACACGAATCTCTATCGCAACGCGCTCGATCGCCTGTCCCAGGCGGCAGAACTCATGCCCGCCGAGCGCGCCGAGGCCGTGCTGGTGCTGTTTGTCGCCGTCGGTTGTTCGGCGGATGTGCGGTCCTCGGTGAACTATGCCATCGACTACGCGCACGCGACCTGTGGCGGAGGCACCTCCACGCCGCGTTCGCTTGGCATGTCGATGACCGCGGGCGAACGCGAACCCGCCCCGGCGCACCCCTTGGGCTTGCTGCGCGTACAAAACAGTTTTGTCGTGAGCGCCCCGCGCTGGATTCAGCCGAGTGAGCAGGGTGTTGAGATTGGCGCGCTGGCTACTGGTGAGGGCGATATTACCGACGTCGGCGACGATGTCTCGGCCCGCCATGCCCATATCTGGTGCGATGCTCAAAATATCTGGCGCGTCGAGGACTTGTCGTCCACCAACGGAACCGTGGTGGTAAACGGGGCCACGCGCGTCTGCATTCAGGTCGAGCCCGGCCGTTCCGCCCAACTCAATCCCGGCGACGAGCTCAAGCTCGGCGAATCCACTACCTACGCCATCCTCTTCGGTGCTCTCTAGCCGGCAGATAGGGACGTTTCTTTTCTGCCGGCACTTGGGGACACTCCTCGGCGCGCCAGAGCCAGTCGCCCGGGGATGGAGGGGCCATTTTGG
>JAIHVJ010000115.1 GCA_022720335.1 Collinsella sp. | reverse complement strand
GGTGCGCGGGCACCGTCAGATTTCGCCGGAGTTGGAGAGCGTGACGGACCTGATGTATGCGCTCATTCGCCTGGTTGCCGAGCGCTCGGGCGTGGCGACTTCGGTCATCGCCTCGCGCGATGACCTGGCCGATTACATCGAGCATCCCGAGCAAAGCCCCCTGCGCGAAGGCTGGCGCTTTGAGCTCGTGGGCTCGCGCCTGGACGATCTGCTTTCCGGCAATATGGGGTTGACGGTCAAAGATGGCAAAATTGAATTGCTATAGGTATATAGTTACGCGGTTTTGCCAAACCGCGTAACAGCTCGACGCTGCAAACGGCCGAGAGCGGCAATCTGACGTTCAATCGTCGCTCGCGTACCAAAGTACGCGTCGCTTCTCTTTCACGTCACCTTGCTCGTTCTCGGCCGTTTTCGCTGACATTGCCAAAACATCGATGTTGATTTGCTAGTCAGTCGAATGGGTAGAATGCCTCCAACGTGTAACTCGATTCGGAGGAATTCGCATGCCTTATTACTATGGATATGGCTTTGGCATTGACCCGCTGTACCTGCTGGTTGTTCTTGTCTGCACGGTGCTTGGCCTTGCCGCGCAGAGCTATATCAACTCGACGTACAAGACGTGGTCTAAGGTTCGCTCGGACGGCGATACGGGTGCCACGGTCGCTCGCCGCATGCTCGACGCCAACGGTTGTAGCGCCGTGGGCATCAAGGGCGTTGCCGGCGAGCTCACCGATCATTACAACCCGCAGGACAACAACCTGTATCTGTCGGATGCCAACCGTTCGGGCGGGTCGGTCGCAAGTGTTGCCGTCGCCTGCCACGAGGCGGGCCATGCCGCCCAGCGCCAAAGCGGTTACGCCATGATGAAGGTACGTACCGCTTTGGTCCCCGTCGTCAACTTTACCCAGAACACCTGGACGATCGTGCTGCTCATGGGCCTGTTCATGAACATCGCGGGGCTCACGACCCTCGCGCTAGTCTTCTTCTCGTTTAGCGTGCTGTTCCAGCTGGTTACGCTGCCGGTCGAGATCGATGCCAGTCGCCGCGCCGTGGCGTATATCGAGCAGTCGGGCATGAGCTCCAAGCAGGTCAACGGTGCCAAGAAGGTCCTGACGGCGGCCGCGCTCACCTACGTGGCGGCGGCGCTCACCTCGATTATTCAGCTGCTCTACCTGATGGCTCGCTACAACAGAAACTCCAACCGATAACAAATAGGACCGACGGGCGCCGTGGGGATTTGTGTCCCCGCGGCGCTGTACTATGTGTTGGACTTGAATTTGCGCAGGGCCGGAGCCCATGTGCACGATGACGAAAGGGGGCTGCGTGGCAGGCTGGAATCTGACCGGCAATACCGTTTCCGCCGAGTTCGACGGTTCGGATGAGCAGGAGCGCAAAGAGCTCAGCGTGAGCCAAGCGGTGGAGATTGCCGCCGGCGCGCTCGATGCCATTCCGCAGCTGAGCGTTTTGGGTGAGGTCACGGGTTTTCGTGGTCCTAACGCCCGAAGCGGCCACTGCTACTTCCAAATTAAGGACGACTCGGCGGCCGTCGACTGCATCATCTGGAAGGGCGCCTACCTTAAGCGTACCTTCGATCTGCGTGATGGCATGCAGGTGAGCTTTAAGGGCAGCTTCAATCTCTACAAGCCTACGGGTCGCATGAGCTTCGTCGCCCGCTCGTTCTCGCTGGCGGGGGAGGGCTTGCTGCGTCAGCAGGTGGCTCAGTTGGCCGATAAGCTACGCCGCGAGGGCCTGATGGACGAGGCGCGCAAACGTCGCATTCCGGTGTTTTGCTCACGTGTGGCGGTCGTTACCTCGCTTTCGGGCGCCGTAATCGACGACGTCAAGCGTACGCTGCGCCGTCGCAACCCGCTCGTCGAGCTTGTCTGCGTGGGCGCAAAGGTCCAGGGCGAGGGTGCGCCGGCAGAGCTTATTGAAGGCTTACACCGCGCCGCTGCCATTACGCCGGCGCCCGATTGCATTTTGCTCGTGCGTGGCGGCGGTTCCTTCGAGGACCTCATGACCTTTAACGACGAGGAGCTTGCCCGTGCGGTGGCAGCCTGTCCCGTGCCCGTGGTGACGGGCATTGGGCATGAGCCCGATACCTCGATCTGCGATATGGTGAGCGACCGTCGCGCCTCCACGCCAACGGCAGCGGCAGAATCGGTGGCGCCGGCTATGACGGAGCTGGCCGATGTGCTCGAGACACGCCATCAGCGTCTGGGTGCTGCGATGGCATCGATGATTGGGTCGGATCAGGTCGATCTGGAAATGCTCGACCAGCGCGGTCGTCGTGCCTGGGGCACCTATACGGCTCGTCTGGGCGACGCGCTCGATGCGGCCGCGTGCCGCCCGTGCCTCAACGATCCAACGTTTATGGTCGAGCGTCGCGAGTCTGAGCTTGCCTTGACGGCCGATCGTCTGTCCGGCGCCATAACGCGTTCGGTTGGGGCCTTCCGCTCCAACTTCGAGCGTCTGCCCGAGCGCTTGATCGCAAACACCTCGGGGCTCGATGGCAAGCGCCATGCGCTCACGCTTGCGAGCTCCCGTCTGGAGCATCAGGGGCGCACGATGCTCAGCAAGCCCGCGTCCGACCTGGGCCGAGCTGCCGCGTCGCTCGATGCCTTGTCGCCGCTCAAGGTGCTTGCCCGCGGTTACTCCATCGCGTACAGCGAGGACGGTGTGGCTACGAGTGCCAAGACCTTTAAGCCCGGCGACGCCATTCGCGTGCGCATGGCAGACGGCAACGTGGCGGCAACGGTCGATACGGTCGAGTAAGCCGCGTTTCATAGCGATAAACCTTTAGGAAAGGAAACAGATATGGCAGAGAAGACCCCGGTCGAGCAGCTTACGTACAAGCAGGCCTCGCAGGAGCTGGAGCTCATCATCCGCAGCCTGGAGTCGGGCGATATGGAGCTCGAGGAGTCGCTCGAGAGCTACACCCGCGGCGTCGAGCTCCTCAAGAGCCTGCGTACCCGCTTGTCCGATGCCGAGCAGAAGGTTTCGGTGCTCCTGAAGGACGTCGACGGCAACGACGTGCTCGCCGACGGCGAGGCCGCCAACACCGACGACAACCTCTCGTTCTAACCATCCCGACCAAATATAATTACCCTGGTCTGTAAGAAAGGAACCAGCTATGTGTGATTGCATCTTCTGCAAAATTGCCAACCACGAGATCCCCTCGACCGTTGTCTATGAGGACGACCAGGTCATCGCGTTCGACGACCTCAATCCCCAGGCGCCGGTTCACACGCTCGTGATCCCCAAGAAGCACTACAGCGACATCGCCGACAACGTGCCTGCCGAGACCATGGGCGCCATGGCTCACGCCATCCAGGAGGTCGCCAAGGCCAAGGGTCTGGAGGACGGTTTCCGCGTCATCTCCAACAAGGGCGTTAATGCTGGTCAGACCGTCATGCACTTCCACATGCACGTCCTCGGCGGCAAGAACCTGGGCGAGAACCTCATCTGAGGGCGCACAGCCCGTCGCCTTGGCTGCCTTTGGAGTAACCTATGCAGCTTTCTCAACTCGAATACCTTCAAGCGGTAGCGAACTACGGCGGCGTGCGCAAAGCGGCTCGCGCCGTTCACGTGAGCCCACAGGCCGTTTCGTCGGCAATCAAAAAGTTGGAATCTGAGTATCAGATTGTTTTGCTCGACCGATCGGCGGGGGAGGCTGTTTTGTCTCCGGCAGGCAGAGAATTTGCGCGTCGTGCACGCGTGATCCTGGCGCAAGTCGACGATCTCAAAAAGTACGCTCAATCAAGGGACGACGGCGTCTCGCCCGATGGCCACTTTCGTCTTTACGTCCCCTGCCTTCATGGGCGGGGGCGTCTTTTTGCCGAAAACTGGTATGACTCGTTTGAACGCTCTCACCCTCATATTCACCTCGATGTGTGGCATCAGCCAACGGCTACATGCTTTGAGTCGCTTATGCTTGGAATTTCGGACGCGGCCATCTCATTTGAGGAACCAAGGGACAGCGTCCTTTCTTCGAAATACTTGGGTGAAAAGGAGCTCAAGGTTCTTTCGTGTCCAGCGGGTCATCAATCTGTGGGCGCCATGACCATTCGCGAGTTACTGAGCGGCAGGCTCGCTGTTCCCATTAATTTGTCACCCTGTCTCAATGTGATTAACCAATGCCCTGAAGCCCAGCTCGTCAATTTTCGCTTCCGTGATGTTGAATACGGAAGCAGGGCTCAGGCTGAGTTTCTTCAAGCCGGGGGATTGATATTGAGTTTGTCTGGGTCCTCTCTCGCATCGGATGGATCAGAAGTGAGTGAGTGCTCCATTGAAGCCTCGCATGACGTGGCCTTGCCCATCTATTTTTGCTATCGACAAAATGCCTGGACCGATCGACACCAGACGGTTTTTCTGCACCTATTGCGTCATCTTGCTTCGTGAAATTAATTGGCTTCGAGACGTCAAGTGATTATTGACGCCTTGTAACACATAGCTGACAGCTTTGCCCTCATGCTTTTCCAAGATTCTGATTTAGATTGCTGGCTCTTGGAGGGCGGAGCATGAAAAACCGTACGGTTTTGCTTTATATGACGTTCGTTTTCCTGTCGAACTTCAGCACCATCTTGTATTTCCTAACTGTCTACCTTGAGTTCGTTGGGCTTTCGATGGTAGCGATTTCTAGCATGATGATTGCATATCAAGTGAGCAAGTTCATCCTTGAAGTTCCCACTGGCTATATTGCTGATAGGTTTGGACGAAAGACAAGCGGTCTCGTTGGCGTCGTGGGAATGCTTGGATACTACGCCGCCCTGCTTTTCGTCCGTTCTCCTCTGCTTTTAATCGGCGCGTTTGCTCTCAAAGGTTTTGCCGTTGCATGTGTGAGCGGATCCATCGAAGCGATTTACATTGACAGCGTCTCTCAGGACCAGCTCGTAAGACTTAATGTCGTTGAGCGATTTGTTTTCTATGCCTCTTATGCCATCTCCGCTTGCGTGGGCGGTTTCATTTCGTCTGCCGGTGCATATCTCATTGGTCTTTCGGCAGATATCATCGCAATGGTGTTGACGTTGGTTGTTGTTGTCTGCATTCCAGAGATGCGAAGAGGGGGCACTGCGGGGACACCTGAGCGTGGAATTAGCCCGAAGATGATCGGTGCCGCTATTGCGTGTAACGGAATTCTTCGTTCAGCGTTCATCATGGACTGTTCTCAAGCATTTGCTTTTGTCGCCCTGGAAGACTTTTTCTCACTGCTGCTTGTGGGCCGCGGAATGAATGCCGTCGCTTCGGGTGTGATCATTGCGGTCCAGCTCCTTGCCTCGGCCTCCATGGGGCTTATTGTGCCCAGTGTGATTGCTCATGTCGACAAGAGCCGTTTTGCGCGTATTTGCGGCATCGTGCGCCTTTCCCTGACTGCTCTATTTTTGATTCCCTTTACTCCGATCTATTTGCTGCCCGTGTTCTATGTGTTGCAGACGGTCGCCTACTCGTTATTTGCTCCAATTAAATACTCAATTTTTCAAAATGCCGCCGATTCTTCGATGCGCTGTTCACTGATTTCGGTTCAAAGTCAGATGGTGGCGGTGGGTGCCATCCTTTTCTATCTGTTCAATGCTGCGTTGGGCAGCATCGCGGACATTCGAGTCATATTGCTTGTCGCGCTCGGGATTTCTTCTTTGGTGTATATCCCCGCGCTATTTCGTCTTACAAGTCAAAGGCCATGCGTATTTAGGCACCGATAACTTATATATCAACGCAATAAACCCGAGCGCGAGGGCGTTTGGGTTTATTATTGAAGCGTATGTAACCTGGCGGCGCCACACCGCCTGTTAGTAGGGAGACACATGAACGTTCTGGTCGTCAACGCAGGATCTTCGACCCTCAAGTATCAGGTCATCGATACCAAGTCCCACAAGGTGTCGATTCCTCCCTCGTCGACGAGGACGTCCTCGCCAAGATCCGCGAGGTCGCTCCGCTCGCCCCGCTGCACAACAACCCCGAGGCCAACGTTATCGAGTACTGCCTCGAGCAGTATCCCGATCTGCCCAACGTCACGGTCTACGACACCGCTTTCCACTTCAACATGCCCGAGGTCGCCAAGACTTACGCCCTGCCCAAGGACGTCTGCGACAAACTGCACATCCGTAAGTACGGCGCCCACGGCACCAGCTACCGTTACATCTCCAAGAAGGTCGCAGAGATGACCAACGGCGAGGCTCGCAAGGTCGTCGTGTGCCATATCGGCTCCGGCGCTTCCCTGTGCGCCATCGAGGACGGCAAGTGCATGGACACCACCATGGGCCTCACCCCGCTCGACGGCGTCATGATGGGCACCCGCTGCGGCTCCATCGACCCGGCTACCGTGTGCTACCTGCAGCGCGAAGGCGGCTACACCTTCGACGAGGTCGATGAGATGATGAACAAGAAGTCCGGCCTTTTGGCTGTGACCGGCGGCAAGACCAACGACTGCCGCAACGTCGAGGAGCTCGCCGCTGCCGGTGACCCCGAGGCTCAGCTCGCCTTCGATATGTTCGTCTACAAGATTGCCGCCAAGGCTGCCGAGATGGCCACTTCCATGTGCGGCATGGACACCCTGGTCTTTACCGCCGGCATCGGCGAGCACGCTCCGGCTGTTCGCGCTGGCGTTGCCGACCGTCTGGCCTTTATGGGCGTCAAGATGGATCATGCGCGCAACGCCCTGCGTGGTGACGGCGCTTGGTGCCTGTCTGCCAAGGATTCCAAGGTCAAGATTTTCGTCATTCCCACGGACGAGGAGTTCATGATCGCTTCCGACGTCGAGCGCATCGTCAACGGCAAGTAATTGCAAGAGGGGAGGGGCTGGACGACCGAGTGCCGTTCGGCCCTTCTTTTGTGCTCGTTGGGCGATATGCCTGATAGCTATTTATTAAGTTATGATAACTTCTTATTAACATGCGGCCGCCTTAAGGGGTCTGCGTCGACCGTATTGCACTGCAAAGGAGTCTCATGAACGTACTTGTTGTCAACGCCGGCAGCTCAAGCCTCAAATATCAGCTTTTGGATACCGATACCCGCGAGGTTTTCGCCAAGGGCAACTGCGAGCGTATCGGATCGGACATGGGCATCTTTGGCCACTCCGAGAACGGTGGCGCTAAGCAGACCGAGGAGGTCCCTTTCCCCGATCATCGCTCTGCTATCGCTCGCGTGCTCGAGGAGCTCGAGAAGACCGACTTTACGATTGATGGCATTGGGCATCGTATCGTTCAGGGCGGCTGGCACTTCGATGATTCCGCGGTTGTCGACGACGAGGTTATGGCCAAGATTCTTGAGGTGGCACCGCTTGCTCCGCTGCACAACTACGGCGAGGCCGCAGCGATTGAGTATTGCCGTGAGAAGTATCCGGAGCTGCCCAACGTGGCGGTCTTCGACACCTCGTTCCACATGACCATGCCCGAGGTTGCCTACACCTACGCGCTGCCCAAGGACGTTTGCGACAAGTACCACGTGCGCAAGTACGGCGCCCACGGCACGAGCCACCGCTATGAGTGGATGATGGCCAAGGAGATCCTGGGTTCGCGCTGCCACCGCCTGCTTTCGTGCCATCTGGGCAACGGTGCTTCGCTCGCTGCTATCGAGGACGGCGTGTGCCGCGACACCACGATGGGTCTCACGCCGCTCGATGGCCTGATGATGGGCACCCGTTGTGGTTCCATCGACCCGGCCACCGTGTGCTACCTGCAGCGCGAGGGCGGCTACAGCTACCAGGAAGTCGATGACATGATGAACAAGCAGTCTGGTCTGCTTGCCATCTCGGGCATCTCCAACGACGCCCGCGACATCCGCACGCGCGCCTCCGAGGGCGACGAGCGCTGCCTGCTCGCCTTCGATATGTTCGCCTATAAGGCCATGCAGCAGGCCGGTTCCATGATCGCTTCCATGGCGGGCGTGGACACCATTACCTTTACCGCCGGCATCGGCGAGAACGACTGGTCGATCCGCAAGGCCTTCTGCGACTGCTTTGAGTGGCTGGGCGTACGCATCGACAACAACAAGAACCGCGAGGCCGTGGGCAACGGCCCGCAGGTCATCAGTGCCGCCGGTTCCGCCGTCACGGTCATGGTCATCCCCACCGACGAGGAATACATGATCGCCCACGACGTCGAGCGCCTGACCAAGAACAACTAACGCGCGCATTTGCAAGTAAACGAAAGGCCTCCAAAGCAACAGCTCCGGAGGCCTTTTTGCTAGCAGGCGGAAATACCAGTCCCAAAGTGACCATCGCCAGTAACGCCTGAACTCCCAGCAACGGCACCCGGCCATCCAGATCTTCAGCCTCAGCTCGTAGCCAAGCCGCCGTCCACCCCAGATACCCTGATTGCTACGTGGCGGTAGAAGGCCGTACGGGCTAACCCCTGAAAACAATCCGCAGACCAGAAGCGCCCCCGTTCGTAGCTCCGAAGGAGCAGAACGGGGGCGCTTCATTGGTCGAGGACGTTTTCAGGGGTTAGCCCGTATGGCCTTCAGGCGAGTGCGTGCGCTATTCAGCCATCTGAGCCTGGACGGCAGTGATGGCCACGACACCCACGATGTCGTCGGCAGAGCAGCCGCGCGAAAGGTCGTTGACCGGTTTGGCGATGCCCTGCAGGATGGGGCCGTAGGCGTCAGCACCGGCGAAGCGCTGGACCAGTTTGTAGCCGATGTTGCCGGCCTCGAGGTCGGGGAACACGAGCACGTTGGCCTTGCCGGCAACGGAGGAGCCGGGAGCCTTGAGCTGGGCGACGGTGGGGACGATAGCGGCGTCGAGCTGCAGGTCGCCGTCGATGGCGAGCTCGGGAGCCTTCTCCTTGCAGAACTTCACGGCCTCCTGGACCTTCTTGGCGACCTCGCCGCCAGCGGAGCCCATGGTGGAGTAGGAGAGCATGGCCACGTGCGGCTCAACGTTGCCCATGAAGGTGGACCAGGAGTGAGCGGAGGCGATGGCGATCTCGGAGAGCTCGTCGGAGGACGGGTTGATGTTGAGGCCGCAGTCGGCGAAGATCAGCGTGCCGTCGGTGCCGAACTGCGGGGTGTCGGTGCACATCACGAAGAAGGCCGAGACCAGCTTGGTGCCCGGGGCGGTCTTGAGGATCTGAAGCGCGGGGCGCAGGGTGTCGGCGGTGGAGTGGCAGGCGCCGGAGACCAGGCCGTCGGCATCGCCCATCTTGACCATCATGGTGCCAAAGTAGGTGGCGTCCATCACCTGGGCGCGAGCCTGCTCGATGGTAACGCCCTTCTTGGCGCGGAGCTCGGCAAACTTCTGCGCGTACTCCTCGTGTTTCTCGGCATTGCGCGGGTCGATGACGGTAGCGCCGGGAACGTTGATCTCGTCGGGGTTGCCCAGGATGACGATCTTTGCCAGGCCCTCCTCGATGATCTTGGTGGCCGCGACGATGGTGCGCGGATCTTCGCCCTCGGGCAGGACGATCGTCTTAAGGTCGGCCTTGGCGGCAGACTTCATACGGTTAAGGAAATCGCTCATGTTACTCCTTACAAGCGTTTCACTAAGCTCCAGGCGCCCGGCTGTTCACGAATAAACCCGCTGCTAGCGGGTTTACCTTTCAATTATGTACGCCGCGGTGCTTGAGCTTTCCTTGTGTGGCAAGCTCATTATAGGACGCATTAGCGCTATAATCGCTCTGATAAATATGTCTCGAAGAATGTTCGAGAAAAGCCCAGCTAACGAGCCCGTGGCTTTTGACAAGGAGTATCGATGCAGATTACCTCAGGCCTGCCTGAAGGCTTTAACGCCGGCGCGTACGACATGATTGTCGTCGGTGCTGGATATGCCGGTGCCGTTTGCGCCCGCCGTCTTGCCGAGACCATCGGCTATCGTGTTGCCGTTTTGGAGCGCCGTAGCCACATTGCGGGCAATGCCTATGACTGCACTGACGAGGCCGGAATCCTGATCCACGAGTACGGTCCGCATATCTATCACACCTTTAACGAGCGCGTGCACAATTTCCTGTCGCGCTTTACCAAGTGGACGGATTATCAGCACAAGGTGCTCGCCAACATCAACGGCACCCTTATGCCCGTGCCCTTCAACCACGCGAGTCTCAAGCTCGCCTTTGGTGACGAGCGCGGCGAGGAGCTGTATCAGAAGCTCGTGGAGACCTTTGGCAAGGATGTCAAGGTGCCCATTATGGAGCTGCGTAAGAAGAACGACCCCGACTTGGCCGAGGTCGCTGATTACGTCTACGAGAACGTCTTTTTGCATTACACCATGAAGCAGTGGGGCCAGACGCCCGACCAGATTGATCCCTCGATCACCGGCCGTGTTCCCGTCTTTGTGGGCGATGATGACCGCTACTTCCCGCAGGCTCCCTTCCAGGGCATGCCGCAGGACGGCTATACCGCGCTGTTTGAGCATATGCTCGACCACGATCTGATTGATGTGTTCTGCGACGTGGACGCCCGCGACCTCTTCGAGATCGACGAGACCACCGTCAAGATCGACGGTAAGGTCTATGGCGGCGAGATCGTCTACACCGGTCCGCTCGACGAGCTGTTCAATCTCGACCTGGGCGCCCTGCCGTACCGTACGCTCGACATGAAGTTCGAGACGCTCGATATGGATCAGTTCCAGCCCGTGGGCACCGTTAACTACACCACGAGCGAGGATTACACGCGCATCACTGAGTTCAAGAATATGACTGGCCAGGTCCTGCCCGGCAAGACCACCATCATGAAGGAATACTCCAAGGCCTATACGCCCGGCTCGGGTGAGACGCCGTACTACGCCATTCTTGAGCCCGAGAACCGTGAGCTCTATGAGCGCTATCTTGAGCGCGTCCAGAACCTGACGAACTTCCACCCGGTGGGT
>JAIHVJ010000114.1 GCA_022720335.1 Collinsella sp. | reverse complement strand
CGGTCCTCGACGCTGCGGAACGACTCGAGTGCCTCGATATCGCGTCCGTCGCGCAGGTGGAAGACCACGTGCTTGTTGCGCGCCTCGGCATATTCGATGTCGGACAGGCGCAGGGCGTGGTAGCCAAAGGAAGTTTTGATCACGAGCTCGTCGGTTGCCGCCGGGCGCATGCTCGAAAGCTCGTCGAGTAATCGCGCCAGGCGTTCGTAGGCCACGGGCTTGAGCAGATAGTCGAAGGCGCGGACCTCGTAGGATTCCAGCGCGAACTCGGGCGACGAGGTGAGGAACACCAGGCGCACGGCGGTGTCGGCCTGGCGCAGTTCGCGTGCGGTGTCCATGCCGTTGACGAGCGGCATGATCATGTCGAGCAGAATGATGTCGGCGCGCGATGCGGCATGGCGGGCCAGCAGGTCCTCGCCGCGCGTGACGAGCGCAACATCGACCGCCGTGCCCGTCTCGGTCGACCAACGGTCGATCATCCGGTGCAGTCTATCTAGAAAAGCGACATCATCGTCGCAGGCGATAATCTTGAGCATTCGGCCCCCTTAAGTAGTTCGATTTTGCCACATCGGGCACGCGCCGCTTGCGGGGGTGCGGACCGTTTGCGCCCCACGGCGTGCAGCTCGCGCCAAGCGGTGTTGCGGTGGCGAAAGATGCCTCCTGCGCCATCGAGAGCTCAGCTATCCTCAGCTTGCCAGTTCGAAAATGGACCTGCCACATGATTGAATCTTTATTTCAACTTTACACCTAGGTTTACAGCTGTCTTGTCAGCTGTAAACCTAGGTGTCATACTAAAGCCCCAAGATTCGCCAAAAGAGAGGGGCCTTGATGGCACAGAGCGCGAACATGGATGCGTCGGAGCTTGCACGCGATATCGCGGCCGGCCTGGCATCGGCAACGACGGCAACGGAGCGTGCGGCACTGGTGCCCGCAGAGCTCGTCGAGGCCATTCAGCAACTAAAAACCCAACGTGACGCGGTGATCCTGGCGCACTATTACGTGGCGCCCGAGGTGCAGGCTGTGGCCGATTACGTCGGCGACAGCTTCTACCTGGCAAAGCTTGCCAAGAGTCTGCCGCAGCAGACTATCGTGCTGTGCGGCGTGGAGTTTATGGGCGAGAGCGCCAAGCTGCTCAACCCCACCAAGACCGTGCTGCTGCCCGAGCCGGGCGCGGACTGCCCCATGGCGCACATGGTCAAGCGCGAGACGGTCGACGCGGCGCGCGCCGAGTACGGCGACGACCTGGCCGTGGTGTGCTACGTCAACTCCACGGTCGAGATCAAGAGCTGGAGCGACGTGTGCGTCACCAGCTCCAACGCCGTTAAGATCGTGTCCGAGCTGCCGCAGCAGCATATTCTGTTCATTCCCGACCAAAACCTGGGACGCTTCGTAGCCGAGCAGGTGCCGCAAAAGCACGTCATCCTCAACAACGGCTACTGCCCGCGCCATCACATCATCACCGTCGAGCAGATCGTCGACGCGACGGAGGCCCACCCCGACGCGCTCGTGCTGGCGCACCCCGAGTGCAAGGCCGACGTTCTGGCCGAGGCCGACTACATCGGCTCCACCGCCGGTATCATCAAGTATGCCGAGGAGTCGGACGCGAGCGAGTTCATCATCGTGACGGTCCGCGGCGTGCTCTACGAGCTCGAGCGCCGCTGCCAGGGCACCGGCAAGAAGTTCTATTTCCCCGCGGTGCAGCCCACCTGCGTCAACATGGACCTCATCACGCTCGAAAAGCTCGTGCGCTGCCTGGAGACGGGCGAGGGCGAGGTGCAGATCGGCGTCTCGGACGAGGCCGCCGATCAGGCCAAGCTCACGCTCGACCGCATGCTCGAGTACGCGGCGCGCTAAGCCAATGTGGCATGAGGGACCATCCCTTATGCCACAGTACAAGGGAGAGGATTCCTGTGGAAACCAAACAATACCCCGATATGGAGTGTGACGTCGTCATTGCCGGTTGCGGCGTGGCGGGCCTGTATGCGGCTCTCAATCTGCCGACGAGCGCGCGCGTAATCATGCTCTCCAAGGGCGCCGTCGATGAGTGCGATTCGATGCTCGCGCAGGGCGGCATCTGCGTGCTGCCCGAGGGTTCTGACTACGATGCCTTCTTTGAGGACACCATGCACGCCGGCCATTACGAGAACCGCCGCGAGAGTGTAGACATCATGATCCGCTCGAGCCGTTCGGTCATCAACGACCTGCTGGCCATGGGCGTGGACTTTGAGCGCAAGGCCGACGGCAGCCTCGACTTTACCCGCGAGGGCGCGCACAGCCGCCCGCGCATTGCCTTCCATGCCGATATTACGGGCAAGGAGATTACGACCAAGCTGCTCCAGGCTGTCCGCAAACTGGACAACGTGCAGATTCTCGAACACGTTGCCATGACCGACATCCTGACTGCCGAGCGCGATGGCGCCACGGTGTGCACCGGCGTCGTCGCCGTCGCCGTGGACGAGGACGATTCAGCTCGCCCCGCCGACGAGCTGGCAAATGCCGCTAAGGACGTGCATACCGGTAAGCCGTTTAAGATCCATGCCCGCCATACGCTGTGGGCAACGGGCGGTATCGGTGGCGTGTACGACCATTCGACCAACTACCCGCAGCTCACCGGTGACGCCTGCTATATCGCGCAGGAGCACGGCATCACGATGGAGCACCTGGACTACGTGCAGATTCACCCCACGGGCCTGTTCTCGCCGCAGCCGGGTCGCACGTTTCTGATCAGCGAAAGCTGCCGCGGCGAGGGCGCGATTTTGCTCAACGCCGCTGGTGAGCGCTTTACCGACGAGCTTCAGCCGCGCGATGTGGTCGCCGCCGCTATTCGCGAGCAGATGAAGCAGGACGGTACCGAGCACGAGTGGCTGAGTTTTGCCCCCGTCGAGCGCGATGTGGTGACCGGGCACTTTGCCAACATTCGCGCGCGCTGCCTGGAGGACGGCCGCGACATCTTGGACGAGCCCATCCCCGTTACGCCCACGCAGCACTACTTTATGGGCGGCGTGTGGGTCGACAAGGACGGCCGCACCTCGATGCCCGAGCTCTACGCCGCCGGCGAGACGGCCTGCAACGGCGTTCACGGCAAGAATCGCCTGGCTTCAAACAGCCTGCTCGAGGCGCTGGTCTGGGGTCGTCGCGCCGCGTGGTATATGCGTACCGGCGAGTCACTGGCCGTGGAGCAGGCAGGCGATCCCGCGCTCGATGGCCGTCATCGCGCCCTGGGCGCCGACACCCTGGCAATCGATGATTTGGCCCGTGCCGCCGGCACGCAGGCCGTGGAGGAATAGACCATGAATCCCATTACCATGAAGCTCGTCGTCGATGATCTGATTCTGCAGGCCCTGCGCGAGGACATCACGTTTGAGGACGTGAGCACGGCGAGCGTGTGCCCCACGGCGCGCCCCGCCACGGTGGAGCTCATCGCCAAGGCCGACGGCATCATCGCCGGCCTGGATGTGTTCGCTCGCACCTTTGAGCTGCTGGATTCGCAGAGCTCGGTGCTGTTTGATGTCGTCGACGGCGACGAGGTGCACGCCGGCGACCACGTGGGCCAGGTGCGCGGCGACGCGCGCGTGCTGCTTTCGGGCGAGCGCGTGGCGCTCAACTATCTGCAGCGTATGAGCGGTATCGCCACCTACACGCACAACATGGCGGCGGCGCTCGAGGGTACCAAGACCGTGCTTGTCGACACGCGCAAGACCACGCCGGGCATGCGCGTCTTCGAGAAGGCCGCGGTCGAGATCGGCGGCGGCAGCAACCACCGTTACAACCTGTCGACGGCTGTCATGCTCAAGGACAACCACATCGACGCCGCCGGTGGTGTGACGCGTGCGATCGAGATGGCGCGCGCTCATGCGTCGTTTACCGCGACGGTCGAGATCGAGTGCGAGAACCTGGACATGGTGCGCGAGGCCGTGGAGGCCGGTGCCGATATCATCATGTTCGACAACATGACCCACGACGACATGGCTGCTGCGATTGAGCTTATCGCCGGGGGCAGCGCGCTTGCCCACGAGGTGGGTGTGAGCCGCCAGGTCGTGGTGCAGGACATCGCCCTGCTGCGCGCCGATGGGCACGATATCGTGGCGACCAATCGCGGCTACGTGCTGCAGGAGGCCGCGAGTAGCCCCGCCGTGCCCACGCGTCTTGTTAAGGTGCGCCACAGTGTGGAGCAGGCGGGCGACGAGCTCACGAGTATCGTCGACGCGGGTGGCGCCGTGCTCAACGTGATCGTCAACCATCGTGTGTACGGCAAGATCACGGCCGACCTGGACATCCGCAACCGTCGCGATGTTGAGCGCTATCTGCGCGATATCGAGAGCGGCAAGAGTTTCCCGCTACTAACGGTGACGAGCGGCTATCACTTCCATCGCATCGCGGCGGAGGACGAGCAAACCCTCGACGAGATCGAGGCTATGCCTTTTTTGTGCACGGTGTACTTTTGAGTGTGCAGGTGGGGGAGTTGTTACTCCTCGACGATCTCGGTGATCGCGCCAGCGGGGCAAGCGTCCTGGCAAGCGCCACAGGCGACGCAGGAGTCCTCGTCAGCGACGGTAGCGACGTCCTGGAGCTCCAGAACGCCAGCGGGGCAGGAGTCGACGCAAACGCCACAAGCGATGCACTCGTCGGCATCAATTACGGGATGAGCCATGGTAGTTTCCTCTCTGTTGACCGACGCTACAGGCGATGCGCGCCGGTTTGATTCGGGCAAAAACATACCACGGGAGCGACCGTTTGCAATACCCTCTGACCGGCATCTTCATACCGTTCGCCGAGTATGCCAAGGTTTACTAAAAAACGCGCAGGTGGGGCCGTTGAGCTGCGCAAATGTTAGCTAAAGGTGACTTGAAATATTGAGCTATTGAGCGCCCCTGCGGAAAGGACATCCCGTTATTTGGCCGAAACACGGGCCGCAGTTTCCGGTTGGACCGTCCGGCGGAAACTGTGTCCCAGAATTCGCGCTCAGACCGGGACACCCTTTCCGGTTGAGGGCTCGACCGGAAACCGCATCCCGAAATCGACGCTCAAAACGGGATGCGCTCTCCCTAAGGCCGCCCCAGACTGCTCCACACGCCCCAAGCTCAAACCTCAGCCATCTCTACATAGATCTCGATAGATCTGCCCAGAACTCAAACAGTGCGTCTACCTGCGTATTTGCGAACCTAAACTCTCAGCAATAAGAAATCTTATATGAATTGACTTAGATTTTGTATATTCCGGCCCATAAGGGGATACACTACATCCTGAAAGACAAGCCGAAACACCGCTCGACAGACCGCCGAGTCGGTGCAAACGCACAAGAGAGAGGGAATTTCTAATGGGCAAGATTCTTGGTATCGACCTTGGTACTACTAACTCCGCAATGGCCGTTCTCGAGGGCGGTTCTCCGACCATTATCGTGAACGCCGAGGGCGACCGCACCACCCCGTCCGTCGTGGGCTTCCGTGCCGACGGCGACCGCGTCGTGGGTAAGGCCGCTAAGAACCAGGCTGTCACCAACCCCAAGAACACCGTGTTCTCCATCAAGCGCTTCATGGGCCGCAAGTACTCCGAGTGCACCTCCGAGATCAAGACCGTGCCGTATGAGGTCAAGGAGGGTCAGGGTGGCCGTGCCGTCGTCGACATCGAGGGCAAGGATTACACCGCCGAGCAGGTGAGCGCCATGACGCTCGCAAAGATGAAGGCCGACGCCGAGAAGTATCTGGGCGAGACCGTCACCGACGCCGTCATCACCGTCCCGGCCTACTTCAACGACGCCCAGCGTCAGGCCACCAAAGACGCCGGTAAGATCGCCGGCCTCAACGTCAAGCGTATCGTCAACGAGCCGACCGCTGCTGCTCTGGCCTATGGCCTGGACAAGCAGGGCACTGACCAGCGCATTCTGGTCTTCGACCTGGGTGGCGGCACCTTCGACGTCTCCATCCTCGACCTCGCCGACGGCGTGTTTGAGGTTCTGTCCACCTCGGGCGACAACCACCTGGGCGGCGACGACTGGGATCAGCGCGTCATCGACTGGATGGCCGATAAGTTCCAGCAGGAGAACGGTGTCGACCTGCGTCAGGACCCCATGGCCCTGCAGCGTCTGAAGGAGGCCGCCGAGAACGCCAAGAAGGAGCTCTCCGCTGCCCAGCAGACCACCATCAACCTGCCGTTCATCACCATGAACCAGTCCGGCCCGCTGCACCTCAACTACACGCTGACCCGCGCCGAGTTCGAGAAGATCACCCGCGACCTGCTCGAGCGCTGCAAGCAGCCTGTCACCAACGCCCTGCGCGACGCCAAGCTTAAGCTCTCCGATCTGACCGAGGTCATCCTCGTCGGCGGCTCCACCCGTATGCCCGCTGTCCAGGAGCTCGTCAAGACCATGACCGGCAAGCAGCCCAACATGTCCGTGAACCCCGACGAGGTCGTTGCCGACGGTGCTGCCGTCCAGGGCGGCGTGCTCACCGGCGACGTCGAGGGCATCCTGCTGCTCGACGTTACCCCGCTGTCGCTGGGCGTCGAGACCATGGGCGGCATCATGACCAAGATGATCGACCGCAACACCACGATCCCGACCTCCAAGACCGAGGTCTACTCCACCGCTGCCGACAACCAGACCAGCGTCGAGATCAACGTGCTCCAGGGCGAGCGCGAGCTTGCCCGCGACAACAAGTCGCTCGGTAAGTTCCAGCTGACCGGCATCCCGGCTGCCCGCCGCGGCGTGCCGCAGATCGAGGTCACTTTCGACATCGACGCCAACGGCATCGTCAAGGTCTCCGCTAAGGACAAGGGCACCGGCAAGGAGCAGCAGATCACCATTTCCGGCTCCACCGCTCTGTCCGACGACGAAGTCGATCGTATGGTCAAGGACGCCGAGGCTCATGCCGAGGAGGACAAGAAGCAGAAGGAAGAGGTCGAGGTCCGCAACCAGACCGACAGCCTGTGCTACTCCACCGAGCAGACCCTCAACGAGCTGGGCGACAAGGTTTCCGCCGACGTGAAGTCCAAGGCCGAGGCCGCTATCGCCGACGCCAAGAAGGCGCTCGAGGGCTCTGACGTCGAGGCCATCAAGGCCGCCGGCGAGTCCCTGCAGTCCGTGGCCTACGAGCTGGCCCAGGTTGTCTACGCCGACGCTCAGCAGCAGACCGACGGTGCCGCCGGCGCCCAGCCTGCCGACGATGACGTCGTCGACGCCGACTACGAGGTTGTGGACGACGAGGACAAGTAATCATGTCCGCCCGTAAAGCTCGCACGGAGGCGGCCGCCGTTGGTGCCGCCCCCGTTGACTCTGAGGAGAAGGACGTGAAGATTCCCGTAGAGGCCGTTGACGATACCGAGGCCAACGAGGCCCCGGCCGCCGAGGCTGCCGAGAACCAAGTAGAGGATTCCAACAAGGAGGCGACGATGACCGAGGACGAGATGGTGGAAGCCGCTATCCGCGCCGGTGAGGAAGCCGCCGACAACGACTTTAAGCTCAAGTTCGAGCAGGCCCAGAAGGAGCTTGCCGACGTGCGCAATGAGCTCGATGCTGCGGCAGAGGCCCAGAAGGCCGCCGAGGACAAGGCGAAGGACGCCACCGAGCGCACCGCCCGTCTGCAGGCCGACTGGGAGAACTTCCGTCGCCGCACCGCCAACGAGCGCATCGCCGAGCGCGAGCGCGCGACCGAGAAGCTCGTCACTGCGCTGCTGCCGGTGATCGACGATATCGAGCGTGCAATTGACCATGCCCGTAGCCAGGAGCTTTCCGACGATTTTAAGCAGTTCGTCGATGGCGTCGATGCGGTACATGCCAAGCTGCTCGACGTGTTTGCGCACGAGGGCGTTGAGCCCATCGACCCCAAGGGCGAGGCGTTCGATCCGCTCGAGCATCAGGCTGTGGGTCGCGTCGAGGACGCATCGCAGTACGACGAGACCGTCAACGACGTGTACCAGAAGGGCTACCGCATGGCGGACCGCATTCTGCGTTCCGCGATGGTGACGGTGACCTACGGTGGCGAGAAGCGCCCCGCACCGGAGCCCGAAGCGGCGCCCGAGGATGCTGCGGCCGATACGGCCGAGAGCACCGAGGAGTAATTGAGAAGGGCCCCGGGGCAACACCCGGGGCCCTTTCTGGCCTAGTGCCATATGAAAGCATGAGCCGCCGCCCGCTGGGCGGCGGATGAAACAGGAGAGGAGCTACGATGGCTGCAGGCAAAACCTTCTATGACATCCTGGGCGTATCCAAGAGCGCCTCCGACAAAGAGATTAAGAGTGCGTTTCGCAAGCTCGCGCAAAAATATCACCCCGATGCCGGCGGCGACGAGGCCAAGTTCAAGGAGATCAGCGAGGCCTACGAGACGCTTTCGGACGAGAAGAAGCGCAAAGAGTACGACCAGATGCTCATGTTTGGCGGCATGCCGGGCGCGGGCGGCGCGTATGGCGGCGGCTACGCTGCCGGCGCGGGTGCCAGCGGCTGGGGCGACATCTTCGACAGCATCTTTAGCGGCAACGGCGCCTGGGGCAGCGATTGGGGCTCGGGCTTTGCCGGGGCTGCGGGCGCTGCCGGTGCCGGCGCGGGCCGCAGCCGTGCTCGCAAGGGCGGCGACCTGTCGCTGACTGTTGATGTGACGGCCGAGGACGCGTTTCGCGGTGTGACGCACAAGGTCACCTATCGCATTCCCTCGACAGGCGAGCAGCAGACCATTACGGTCTCGGTGCCCGCGGGCGCGGTCGACGGCGGCAAGCTACGCTACAAGCGTCGCGGCGAGTATGGCGTTGCCGGCGGCGAGCGCGGCGACCTGGTCGTGACCACGCATGTGGAGGAGCACCCGCTGTTTAAGCGCAAGGGTGCCGATGTGACCATGGAGGTGCCGATCTCGGTCTACGAGGCGGCGCTCGGCTGCACGGTTGATGTGCCCACGCCCGGCGGCGCGACGGTTCGTCTGAAGGTGCCCGCTGGCACCCAGACGGGCAAGAAGTTCCGCTTTAAGGAGATGGGTGCGCCCGACGTTAAGCACCGTGGCCGCACAGGCGCGCTGCTCGTCGAAATCAAGGTACAGGTCCCCACGAACCTGTCCGATGACGAGCGCGATGCCATGACCAAGCTGCGCGAGGCCGACACACGCGATTATCGCGAGAAGGTCAACCGTTACAAGGCGACGTACTAGGGCGGTCGTGGCGCACACCCGCGCCCGCGGGCTTATGATGGACGATAACGAGACGGAAAGGGGTCAGGTAGCATGGCCGAGGACAATAGGAACAAACCGCTGTACATGATCAGCGTGGCGGCCGAGCTGACCGGCATGCATCCGCAGACTCTGCGCGTCTACGAGTCCAAGGGACTGGTGAACCCCCAGCGCTCGGGCGGTAACACGCGTCTGTATTCGCGTGCCGATATCGAGCGCCTGGAACTCATCAACCAGCTGACCGACGAGGGCATCAACCTTGCCGGCGTGGTGCGCATCCTCGATATGAAGGAGCGTGCCGAGGAGCGCGAACGCGAGAACGAGAAGCTCCGCGCCCGCGTACGCCAGCTCGAGGACGAGCTGCACGAGTACAAGATGCAAAAGAAGATCACCGCCCTGGCCCCGCGCGACGGCTCAGTTAACCCCGAGCAAGTCATGCGCAAGCTGCTGGGCGCCGGCGGGGATTTGTAGTTACGCGGTTTTACCAAACCGCGTAACGGGCCGACGCTGCGCCCTTAGGTTCCGCCGTTCTGACGAACGGCGGACCAGTTGACGCTGCGCGCCGCCCAGAGCGACAATTTGTCATTCAAAGGGCAAGGCATGACCACAAGGTCTATGCCTTGCCCTTTTCATGCCAACTTGTTCGCTCTGGACGTCGCTCGCTGTCCGTCCTCTACCTGCGGCGCTGCTTTGCTCCGGATGCGGTAGGGTAGTCATTGGGGACGTTCTTAAATGACTAGTCGAAAGGGACACTCTTGCGCCAGATCTGCCGGCCCCACGCTGGGCTCGTCCTGTGCTTTACTGAGATAAAGTGAACGTGTAGATTCGTAACCCACTCGCAACCGTTCTATGGCACGATATTGAACGAATGTATGCTATGCGCCCGAGCCTTTCGGGCAGAGTGGGAGACAGTATGGTTAAGCTGTACGAGGACGGCATCTACCTGCGCGGCGGTAGCGAGGTTGTGCCTGAGGCCGAGGCTGCTGAGCGCGGCATTACGCAGACGCCTGAGGATGCCAAGCGCGGAACCATCGCGTATTCGATCCTCCAGGCACACAATACGTCCGGCGACCCCGAGGCGCTCAAGATTCGCTTCGATGCCATGGCGAGCCACGATATTACCTTTGTCGGCATCATCCAGACGGCGCGCGCCTCGGGCATGGAGCAGTTCCCGCTGCCCTACGTGCTCACCAACTGCCATAACTCGCTGTGCGCCGTGGGCGGCACCATCAACGA
>JAIHVJ010000448.1 GCA_022720335.1 Collinsella sp. | reverse complement strand
GCAATTTGACCAAGTGGCCATCCACGCCAATGGCGATATCGTCGCATCCCCCTATATACCTCTCATCATCGGAAACGTTCGCAAACACAGCCTTCAGGAATACTACGATGCCGGAATGGCAACCGTTTGGGATAAGCCCGTTGTTACCGCGTTGGCCAATCGTATGCACTCGATTGACGAGATGGAAGAGATCTCATCGTTGATTGCAGACATCAATATGGACGGCGACCTCTATATCGACCTGATCGACGATGATCTAGGCGACCTGAGCGTCCTGTCACAATTCTAAGGAGATGTTCCCATGTATGAGACCCCAGAAGTAGAGAAGATGGATTCCAAAACCGGCCCCGTTCCCGTTGTGGTCAACTTTGCAGCCGTCGTGGATAACGTAGTCGCAGCCGTCTATGATGCCGTCGTTGCGGCCTACGCATTCTGGTACTCGGCAGACAACGACGGCACCGGGACGAGTGCAGCACAGAACTAGTCGCCGGCTCATCGAGCAATCGCCTCGCCTATCACTGCATGCGATTGACTGCGCAGCCCCAGCCAACGCCCAAAGCGCCTTGAAGAGCTGCTTGTAACATTCGTTCATTCAACAGCGAGATCTCTTCACCATTCTCGGCCGGCCCGACAGATCGACACATCAGTCGGGCCGGCCAGACTTATACAACGCGGCGACTCCGCTCACGCCACCCCCCCCGAAACTCACGCTGTCATCACACGGGCAATCAACAGTGAATCCTGTTATGCGACATGGGCAAACGGCCACGTGCGCGATTAAAACGAATTCACTTAACAGACTTCAAGAATGCTTTAGCACCGCAGGATGGCCATACGCGGAGCGCGGCACGCATAAGCCAAAAGCGGCATTAAAAGCCATCCCCTTCCCTGCTGAATGCGCGCCCTAGCCCATCAACCGGTCAGACCATCGCGAAGATGATCCGTGCTTCCATACTGCAATGCGATATCAAGCATCACGAATAGTCCCCGCCCAACGGGGTTCTCCCCTCCGCAGGCGTTTCGGAACCCGCCCCCATCCCAAATTCC
>JAIHVJ010000447.1 GCA_022720335.1 Collinsella sp. | reverse complement strand
CGCGTCCTCGTAGTTTTCGATCATCACGCCGGTATAGCGAATGCCGTATTTTTGCGCGAGCTTTTGCAGATCGGGCCACCAGACCTTGGTGTAAAAATCCGCAATGGAAAGGCCGTAGTCACGCTTGATATAAGTACCATCGCCCGAGGGCACGGGGCTAGGAAAGTCGTCCAAATAGAACACGGCGCTGTTGATGACCGGATAGGCCGTGGCATCACCCAGCAAGCTTATGGCCGAAGCATAGAACCCACGCATGACCTTGTCGTAGATGCCAATGTTGCACACCACGGTGTGACCCTCGGCACAATGCTTTCGGCTTTTACATAGTCATATCCGGCCGATTCAATGCCAAGCTTGGAGGCAATCACTTGCAGATAGCTCGAGTTATCCGGCGGCATGGCGAGCATAAGCGAACCGCCGGCACTCACCCAACTCATAATGTCGCTCAGGTGCGTACCGAGCCCATCGAGCGACGGCATGAGCAAAATCACACGATCGAAGGAGGTCAACGAGGGAATGGCATCCGTACCATCCAGAGCAAGGTCCACGTCGCGGTGCGCGATCTTCATGTCGAGCAGGATCTGGTCGAACTGCTCCTTTACGTCCTCGACGCCAGCTTGATCGGAATCGGTAATGACCAGGCACGTGGGCTTTTGGCCAAAGATTGCCGAGCTTGCAGGCGTAGCGTCGGTGGCGGCAATCATCCCCAGCTTATGCTGGCCCGCACTATACTGCACGCCGGCACGCTCCACCAGCAGCACGGCAGCCATGGCAATAAAGACCGCCCACACCACGAGCAGTCCCAACCAGCGAAAATGGCCCGCACGGTCGCGGATATGCTGCACCATGCTCATCGGGCCTCCTCCCCGTCGCGCCAAAACGCCAGCTGCTCGCGGTTGTCGGCGCTCAAATACACATGTTGCTTGTCAATCGCGTCGATCACACGGTGAACCTCAACACCGTTGTGGCGCATCACGGCCAGCCGCAGGCAAAGCATCCAAACCTCCTGCTCCTCGGGCACGTCGAGCACCAGCTGGTCGGTCACGACCTGCGCCTCGTCGATCTGTCCGACATCGGCCAGCGCCGTCGCGTATCGAATGCGCAGCTCAAAAGTGTCTTCGCGCTCGCAGCGACGCGCAAGCAGGCGCGCGTACTGTTGGCGCTGAATCTGAGCCACGCGCCCCTCAGCCAAACCCGAGCCCAAGTATTCACCAAGAAAATCGCAGTATTCGTTGAGGTTTTGCGCACTCGGGTCCGTCTTAAAGGCACGCTCCAGCTGCTGCAGTTTAAGGTCGGACTCCTTGGAGATCTGCGCCACCGCCGTCGCGGCATAGTGCGCCACCTCA
>JAIHVJ010000446.1 GCA_022720335.1 Collinsella sp. | reverse complement strand
CCGTCAAAGATGCCCGAGAAATCTGGGGTTGGCGCTTTGGCCATGATGTCGCTGAAGTCGATGTCCTTACCAACGCCCGAAAGGTCAATGTCCAGCCCGGACAAGTCAAGACCCGACAGGTCCATACCGCCGGCCGCACCCGAGAGTGCAGACGTATCGAACGAGAACGCGCTCTTCAGCGCCGCCTCGTCCACGCTGAACATGCTGCCCAGATCCACGCCCTGTTTTGCCTCGCCCTGCAGTTCATCGAAAGACTTGCCCGTAAAGACATCCGTCTCGGGGTGGGCAAGCTGCTCTTGCACAATCTGCGAATCGGCGGCGCGCTCCATAAGCTGGTGAGTCAGCGCATGTGTATAGGCAATGCCCGGAGACAACGCGCTCGCATTGGCCGTCTCGTTAGGTCGCACCACGCCCACAATGTGCACGTCAATGCCGTCGGCAACCTTGTCGGCCATAAAGTCGGCGTCACCGGACATGTCAGTCCACATGCCGGTCTCTTCGTTTTTGCGATAAGCATCGGCCGGCGACAACACCTTAAACGTCGTGGACAGCGCATCGTCGTAGGTAAAGTCGGCGCCGGTCTCGGGCGTTTCGACCCCACCGTCGGCCGCCATGGCGCTGTTAACCAGGTCGTTGAGCTCGTTGATATCCAGCGCGCCGATGCTGTAGAGCGTGTAATCGCCCACCGTGCCACGGCTCGAAAGCACCATCACGGCTTCGTTGGCGGACGTGGGCCAGTGACCAGCGACGACATCGTACTGGCTGTCGAGCAGACTCTGGTCGTCGATCATCTCGTTAAAGACCGAGGTTCCCATGGATTCCATGCTCACCGTTGCCGCCGAACTTGCGCCTCCGCTCATGGCCTCGGTCATAGCGTTGGGCACCAGCCGGACGGGCTTCTCGTCGCCCTTACCCGAACGATAGACAACTGGCGTCACGCCATAGCCGTACTGGATGGCGTTGACCTCTTTATCGATTCCGTCGCCACCGGCATCGAGCCATGCCTTAAAACTCGTCATGTCGTTGGACTTAACGCTCGCAAACATATCC
>JAIHVJ010000445.1 GCA_022720335.1 Collinsella sp. | reverse complement strand
TTGCGCATGATCTGCGTCTCGGTGGCAATCTTGGTGGGCATGAGGTTGAGGATGAGCACGCGCAACGGGCGGATGTCCTGGTGCAGCGCGCGGTACTCGGTCATGACAAAGATGTTCTCGCTCTCGAGCTGCGCGGCGGCAGGGAGGGCGTCGGGGATGCGAATGGGCATGGATGCTCCTTACGAGTCAGTTGCAGCTATGGTACAACGAGCGGCCCCATCCGCGCGAGTACATCGCCCAGCGATGCCGTCAGCGGCCCAAATCACTCCAAAAGTAGAGATTAAGGCATGCCCAAAAATCTATGGCGCTTTAGCCTAGCAAAGTGACAGCAGGACGCTACAATGGTTCGACGCGAAAAACTCGGCCGAAAGGATACATATATGTACCAAACGCGTAAGATCGGTGTGGTCGGCCAGGGCCACGTAGGAGCACATGTCGCCAACAGCCTGCTCATGCAGGGCATTGCCGACGAGCTGTACCTGTGCGATATCAACGAGGCCAAGGTGACGTCCGAGGTTCAGGACCTGCGCGACTCCCTTTCGTTTGTCCCGTACAACACCAAGATCGTCAACTGCTACGACCACTACGAGGAGCTTGCCTGCTGCGACGTCATCGTCAACGCCGCCGGCAAGGTCGCGCTGGCCGCCGGCAACCGCGACGGCGAGCTGTTCTTTACCACCGACGCCGCCCGCTCCTTTGCCAAGCGCATCGTCGACGCCGGCTTCGACGGCATCTTCGTGAGCATCTCCAACCCCTGCGACGTCGTGTGCACCGAGCTGTGGCACCTGACCGGCTACGATCCCAAGAAGATCATCGGCTCGGGTTGCGGCCTGGACTCCGCCCGCCTGCGCACCGAGATCTCCAAGAAGGTCGGCGTAAGCCCCAAGTCCGTCGACGCCTACATGATCGGCGAGCACGGCTTTAGCCAGCTGGCTGCCTTTAAGGCCGCAACCATCGCCGGCAAGAGCCTTAACGAGCTTCAGGCCGAGAACCCCGACAAGTACGCCTTTGACCACATGGAGGTCGAGGAGCTCGCGCGCAAGGGCGGCTA
>JAIHVJ010000444.1 GCA_022720335.1 Collinsella sp. | reverse complement strand
GCGTCATCGTGGGCAGAATCGCCAGGCCAAAGAGCAGCAGCAACGACGCAAACGCGATACCCACGAAGAGCGTGGCAAAGTTGCCCAGGTTTCGCAGGAAGATGCGCAGGCGGAAGCGCGAGACAAAGCCCATGCGCTCCGGCAGCTGCAGGCCGCGCTTGGTGCCCGATTTGCCGCTCGCCTCGTGGCGAAGGAACTGCAACGGCGTCTTGCCCATTTTGCGGAGCAGGCCCACCAACGTGATGAGAATGAGCGCGGCAGCGGGAACCACGGCGCACTTCATAAAGATCTCCCAGCTCCAGTACACCTGGAAGGGCGGCAGACTGTACGAACCGTAATAGAGGCTGCGCATGGGCTCGGTAAAGAACACAACGCCGAGCGCAGTGCCCAGCAGCGCCGCGAGCACGCCCACGATGGCGGGAAGCGCGAGGTAGTGCAGGACGATCTCGCGACGGCGATAGCCGCTGGCGAGCAGCGTGCCGATGATGGCACTCTCCTCCTCGATGGTGGCGTCGGTAAGGACCACAAAGACAAACGCCATGATCACGATGATGATGTCGAGCAGCGTCATCCACATCATGGAGTCGCCGTCTACGTCGTCGCGCGCATAGCCAATGCCCTGGTTGGAATCGGCGTCGATGAGGTCATCCACGCGCGCATCGGCATCGGTCAGCGCCTCGACCATATCCTGCTCCGCATCGATGCGATCCGCGGTGGAGAGATCGCGATCGATAAAGGTGAAGGAGTAGGTGTAGGCGGGTGCGCCGCCGGCATCCTCGAGCGCGGCAAAGCCTTCATCGGTGACCTCGGCCACGCCGTACGTGATGGTGTTCACCGTAAAGTCCGAATTGTTGAGGAACAGCGCCTGGCTATCGGGCTGCGTCATGATGCCGCAGATGGTGTAGGTACGCCCCTCGAGCTCGACCTTATCGCCGATGGCGAGGTCGTTGTTGGTGGCGAAGACACGGTCGATTGCCACCTCATCGTCCGTCTTAGGCTCCTTGCCCTCACAGTAGGACGCGATATCGACCTTGGTGCGGTGCGCATAGGTG
>JAIHVJ010000113.1 GCA_022720335.1 Collinsella sp. | reverse complement strand
CCCACGCTGCTCCAGGCGACTGACAAATATGGTAACCCGCTCGATCCGTCGAAACTCAACTCGTTCAAGGACGGCAGCGGTCTCACAGGGGGCTACCGCGACGCCGCCAAGGGCCTTGGGCAGGCGCGCTTCCACGTAGTCGAGGGCGACATCGCCACGAGCGTCACGCAGGTGCCTTACGATCCAACATCGCTATTCATGGCAGCCGCAATCGCGCAGATAAACCAAAAGCTCGACTCCATCCAGGAGTCCGTCGACGAAATGTTCGAGTACATGCGTCAGCGCGACAAGGCCAACATGCGTGGCAACCTCAAGACGCTCGCAGACATCCTCAACGGTTACGGCCTCAACTACGGCAACGCCACCTACATGGCAAACGCCCATATGAAGGTGCTCGACATCAAGCAGTCGTCCGCGCAGGACATGGAACTCTTCCGCTCGCAGGCACAGGCGGATCTGAAAAAGAAAGGGTTCATCGAGGTGCGAGACGGCTTGGGCAGACGCCTCGACAAGGTGCTCGACTACCTCAAAGACTGCCAGCTCGCCACCTACATCCACGCGTTCTCGCTGTTCCTCGAACCCATGCTCGCCCAGAACTTCGAGCCCGCAAAGCTCGCGGACGCCACCGCGAAGATCGAGGCTGATTCGATCGCGTACCGCGAGCTCTACACCGACTGCTACAACGCACTCGAAGCGGGGGCTGTCGACACCGTCGATGCGGCACTGCTGGGCGGTATCGCGTCCGCGGGCAAATTGCTCGGTCACGCCATCGCAAAGACCCCCGTGGGCGACCATACACTCATCGACGAGGCGCTCGAAGGCGCAGGAGAGAGCATCGGAAAGTTCAACGACAAGCAATCCGAGAAACTCCTCGAAAAGCTCCATCAGGCAAAGACGCCCGACGTCACGCCGTTCAAGCAGAGCGTAAAGGAGATCGACACCCTCTACAACCGCCCCGCGCAGATCGCCGTGGACGCCGAGAACGTCTACATCTTGCCTGCCAAGCAGCAGGAAGAGTAACGATACGCGACAGGCACGCGCCATGCAGACAGCTAACGCCCCTACCTTCCCGCCGCCTTCAGCTTCAGCAGCAGGTCGCCCAGCTCGGGGCACTTGCTAGAAAGGCGCGTCTGGGCTCGCTCGCCCATCCCCCAGGGCGCGGAAGCCTGCTACAGCTCCACTTTCGCCAACTCGAAGCATTTCTCTAAGAATTATTCAACGCCCATTCCAAGCTCAAGCTGCATCAGTAGCTGTCCAATTCGGAACTCACAAGTTCCAAATTGGACAGCTCGCAGCATTGGAGCCGCAGACGCATCGGCACAGGCCCAAAGGACACCAAACGAAACAGTAGAACAAGAAAACCAGCCCATTCATATCCACGCACTCGATGTGTTAAATTCACGCGAGAATGGCTCCCTATATGTCCATATGAAAATGGAGGATAAATAAAATAGTTGGCCCCACAAACCCACTAGCGGCATCTTTGGCAATTTAGTCTCACGGTAATACGGCTTATGAAAACGGCACACAAATAGACGTAGGCGTCCTAAGGTGAAAGCTGCCGCCGATCCGCAGCCAAAAGCCCAGCAGCCGCTACAACTCAACCTTCACAGGCGCGGGATAATCCGCAAGAAACGCGTCCAAAGGCAGGTCATGATCACCATACAGAAAGTCCGCCGCCTCAGGACAAAGCTGCCCGAACAGGCTCACGGCATCAGCATCTACCTTCCTAGGCGAAAGTTCATCACGCTTAGGGTCGAAGAGCCGCTCGTTATGGGCTACGCGATTTCGCACACGCAGTATCCCGTAGAGCTTTTCCTGAAGTTCGGCTCGCTTTGTTCCCTTTGGCCACGCAAGATAGAGTCCTGATCTCCAAATCACCGCTTCACGACTGCGGTCTGCCAAGTGCACCCAAAAGCCGAGCGTGAGGCCGGCAACCAGGCTTCCGGTCGTAAAGTCACTCGGCAAGCTACTCGCAGCAGCATCGATAGTCTTTCGATTAATGCGATTCGAGTCGAGCATTCCGTTGGCAGACTTCCTCAGCACGGGCCTACGCGCGGGAGAAGCATCGTCGAGGAGCCAATGTTCCTCGCCATCCCAGCGGGACTCCATAATGTCGTTGTAGGCGTTGCGCAGCGCCACTTCAAAATGAGATATGTCGCGCATAAGGAACTGGCCTAGAGAGGCGTTCCACTCGTAGAGCTCTAGAGCCTTGTCGATGTCTCCATTGCATTCTTCGAGATACGGGGAAAGCCGTTCAGCCGAAAGCCATTTCTCGGCCCATAGGCGCGTTGTCGCATCATGGCGCCCTTGAGCCGCGCACTTCATCGTCTGGTGGTTGTTGCGCTCGTCAGACAAGAAAGCTCCTATAAACACAAATTGAGCCCCGGTGACTTGAATCAGAGGTCATTCCCGGGGCCATCGATACGGAGTATACCCATTGGCGGCAGAATTAACAAATGGATTTTCGGCAACTGAGCCCTGGGGCTCGCTCCTCTCTAAATGAACCTCCAAATGATGCCAACCTACCTCCCCTCCGCCTTCAGCCTCAGCAGCAGATCGGTCAGCTCGGGGCACTTGCTAGAGAGGCGCGTCTGAGCTCGCTCGCCCATCCCCCACCGCTGGCGGACTTCCTGGGCGCGCGGGCTCACGCGGTAGTCCCCGTCCATCACCTGCTTGAGCAGCTTGGCGGTCACGCGCGCATCGGCAAGGGCGCTGTGGGCGTGACCCGTCGACTCGTCGAACTCGATGCCGAACCACGTTGCCGCGTCACTCAAAGAGACGCACCCGTGGCTGCCCACGTCCATGATCGAGGTATAAAACGCCTGCAGATCGGCCCAATCCGTAGGAAATGCGGAAAGGTCGATGTGCTTTGCCTGGCACTCGGTCAAAAGCTGTCGACGGTCCGCCCCGCTCCAGCAAACCACCTGGGCGGAGTAGCGACCGATCCAATCGCTGAGCCTTTTGATCACCATGTAGAGCGGGTCGGCCATCGCGGTGTCCACGGCCGATATCCCTGTAAGCTCGCGGACGGGGAACGCAACGCCTTCGGTAAATTCCGTCTGCACAAACTGCGAGAACTCGCCCATAACGTTGCCGTGGTAATCGAGCTTGACGGCACCGGCCTCGATAATCTCATTGCGCAGTCCACGGCGCTGGCGCTGCTTTGGCACCGGCGCAAACTCAAAGTCCAGCACGATCTGGCGCGCAAAGTTCGTCGTATCGATAGCCGAGATACACGGCGTCTTTTCAGCTGACACGGTTAGGGCCTTTCTCCGTCAACTGCCGCTTGCTACATAGGCGGCTACATTGCCGTAAGGATAGGCGCCCGTGCGGACATGAAAGCGGGGCGCAATACCATGCGCTGGTCGCACGCCATGCAGACGGCCCCAAGAGAATCGCCCGCTCTATTCAAATGCATGAAAAAGATTTAGGCCCGGTGACTTGAATCAGCGGTCATCCCGGGCCCATCAGAGCTCGTAGAGCTCTTGGTTGCTTTGGTCTCGCTCTTCACGGCGCTTATCGAACTTTCCGAGGCACTCAAGCAGCATTCGAAGCATAACAAGTCGCTGCCATTAAGGCACTGACCTCTTGACCAAGCAACGGCGCTGCCCAGCTATCACCCTTGGGCTGCCGTCAACTTTATTCTATCCGCGAGCATCTGGTTTACCAAATGGATTTTCGGTAAAGGAAGCACGGCACGCCCGCAAAACCACTACGCCCCAAGTGCCGCCATGGGAATCACCGCCACGCCGTCGTCGCGTGTGTAGGCAATGCTCCCCTTTCCAACCACGACCGCCAAAAACGCCGGCGCGGCATTCTGGGCGGCAGGATTGGAGAGCACTTTCCTCTCCAGCGCCTTGAGATTTCTCGCTCCATCGTCTGCTTTCGCATCACTCAGCTTGACCTCGATGGCTCCCCAGCGCCCGTCGTGCTCAACGATCAGATCGACCTCAAGGCCCTTCTCATCTCGGAAATAATGGACACTGTTGTCGACACCGCCGTAGGTGGAAAGGAACACGCGCACGTCGCGCAGGACGAGATTCTCAAAGAGCATCCCCAGCGTTTGCATATCGCCAAGCAGCCGCTCAGGGGTAGCCCCCAGCAACGCCGCCGCAAGTGACGGGTCACAGAAGTAGCGCTTGGGGCGCACGCGAACGCGGGCCTTCGAGCGCATGGGCGGCTCCCATCCGCACAGGTCCTCGGTCAGCTTGAGCCTGTTGAAGAGGTCCAAGTACGCAGCGATGGTCCTCTCGTCGGGGCCCGCCTCACCGTACGAGGCGTCCTTTACGAGCGTCTTGTACGTGACAGCCTGGCTCTCGTTCATGGCAAGAGCTCGCAAAAGGCCGTGTGCAAGCTCGGGCGACATGCCCTCGTCCAGCACGTTGACGTCGAGCACCGAGTGCACGTACTGGCTTGCCGTCTCTCGCGCAAGATCTTCCGAAAGCCCAAGATTTGCAGGCCAACCGCCCCTGCAGCACCAGCGGGCGACGTCATCCACCGTGCTCTCGCGACGCTGAGGGGCAAAATCCTCGCCCTTAAAGAGGCTTGCCAGTGACACGAGCGGCTCGCCGTCGCCCGACTCACACAGGGCCATGGGGCGCATTGACAGACGGGCGATCCTACCCGTGCCGGAATGACGAACATGGCTGCGCTCCTCGCTTTTGAGCGCGGTCGAGCCCATGAGCAAAAGTGTCCCCCGTTCGTTGCCGCTCGCGTCCACGAAACGCCGGGCGGCATCCCAAACCTCGGGCACCTCCTGCCATTCATCGACCAGGTGTGGCGCATCGCCGATGAGCGCCAGGCTTGGGTCGACCTCTGCCGCCGCACGCTGCGCAGGCTCATCGAGCCTGGAGACGCTCGCCGAGCGAGAGAGCGCCGTCCAGGTCTTGCCGCACCATTTGGGGCCGTTGATCTCCACACAGCCAAACGCCCGCATAAGGGTGTCGAGGCGCTCCTCTATGAGCCGGGGCCTATATCCCTTTTGGGTCAATCTCTTTGGTGCATCCATAGACGGCCGTCCCTCTCTATCACGCGATATGCGAAATTACGCCATTCTCAATGCTGATTTTACGCTACTTTCAATGTAGTTTTTACGCCATGACAGATGTAGTTTTTACGCCATTTTCATTGAAGGTTTTACGCTTGGCATCCTTAGCGCGACCCATTCCGAGCATCACATCAGAGCGTGCTTGGTTATCTCCGCTCGCACATCTCGGCAAACGAAATCAGCTTGGCATCTCCCCTGCTCGCCGCAGCTTCCTGACATCCTTGCGTAAAGCCTCGCTTCGAGAAGATCGCATAGCTTTTGTGCTGCCGCCTAAAGAGCTCGCTTCGATGCACGAGCTTTTGCAGCACGTCTTCGCCCACCGGTTCACTGCGCCATTTGCATTCCGCAAACAGCGCAGTGCCCTCGCCATCGTCAACAATCAAGTCGATTTCTTCCTGCGTATGCGTGCGATTATCCGTCCCCCACCAGCGCCCAACGCTTGCCGGAACCACATCAAGCTGGCCCGCCCGCGCGAGTTCGTACACGTATTGTCTGCATATAAGCTCAAAGACCGTACCCATGTAATCCGATACGTGCGGCTCAATGCGCTCATGCGCCATCTCGGCCATATCGTTTTGAATCAGCCCGATGTTCTGCGGAACAAACTTGTACCAGAACCTAAACATCTGATCGCTCAGCAGATACACGGCTCGCTTATTGCTCGTCTCGTTTAGGGGCAGCTCGCGCTCGACAATCCCAAGCGACGCCAGCTTATCCACATAGCTCTTTACGTTGCTCGCAGGGATTCCCGTAGAGCTCGCAATCTCCGAGATCTTCGAGCGCCCCTGGGCAATTGCTTGCACGATCGCATCATATTGCTCGGGATTGCGGCACTCCTGCAATAGCAGGTTACTCGGCTCCTCAAAGAGATAGCCCGTAGGAGTAAGAAAAAGACGTTTGATGTTGTCCTTGAGCGGTGCGGCAGGATCGACTTTCTCGATATATGCAGGAATGCC
>JAIHVJ010000443.1 GCA_022720335.1 Collinsella sp. | reverse complement strand
CTCCCTATACGGTGTCGGTGACCTCATATCATAGCACAGCATCAAACAGATGTTCGAAATGCCGCAACGTAGATAGATTTAGAACAGGAGGGCGTAGATGACGGCTATGACGACGGCGGGCAGCATGTTGGCCGTGCGGAAGGTCTGAGGTCGGATAAGGTTGACGCCGACGCAGAAGATGAGCATGGATCCCACGAGTGAGAGGCTGTCGAGGGCCGCCGTGGTCATGATGGGGGAGAGCGCGCCCGCAAACAGCGTGATCGTCCCCTGGAACACGGCGACGGGCAGGGCCGAGAAGATGCAGCCGCGGCCGAGCGAGGCCGTCATGGTGCAGACAATGATGCAGTCCAGTGCACCCTTCAGGGCGAGTGTGGACCAGTCGCCGAGCAGGCCGTCCTGGATTGACCCCACAATGGCCATGGCGCCGATACACACGGTGAGTGAAGCCGAGACAAAAGCGTTGGTAAACTCGTTATCGCCCTCGCTGCCAGTCTTGCGCTTGAGCCATTCGCCGAGGTCTTCGATGGCGGCCTCCAGGTTGATGGCCTCGCCGATAAGCGAGCCGAGCGCAAATGAGACGATCAGCATGGTGGTGCCGGTGGTCGCCAGGGCTTTCCCATCGATGACGAGCATCTTTTGCATGGTGCCGCCCAAGCCGATAAACAGGACGCACAGCCCCGACGCCTTCATAAGGGTATCTTGGATACGGGGCGTGATAAAACGGCCGCCCGCTAATCCCAAAAGACCGCCCGCAATCAAAAGCACAACGTTGATGATTGTTCCCAAGCCCGGCATGAGCCCTCCCGTATTGATGCCACCTTGGCAATCGTAGCAGAATGGAACGCAGGGCATATCGCGACTTGTCTAATACGTTATATGAGTGGTATTAAGTCTGGCGTTCAGCGGGAAAGCCCTAGGTTGTCGTCGGAACGTAGGGATAGTATTCAAAGCGTAGCGTCATCAGCCGTTGCGGGGACTCGATGCCCGCGGCGATGATATCGGTATCTCGGGCGCGGTCAAACCCTTCAAGTTCAATCTGGTACGAGACGTCTTCCATAA
>JAIHVJ010000442.1 GCA_022720335.1 Collinsella sp. | reverse complement strand
AATCATGGGCACGTTGGCAAGGAGTACGCCCTGCAGCGCATGCGTCAGACCCGCCAAGTTCTGCGACGTCGGCGTGCGCACGCGGAAACGGTCCAGGTTCTTGGTGCCGTTGCCGCGCACATAGTAATACGCCTCGCCGCGCGGCTGCTCAATCACAACCTCGCCGCGCGCGCCGTCGGCCGGCGTAAGCTTGGTGCGCCCGCCAATCCCGTCGTGCGGAATCTTGCCCACAAGCTCCTTAATGATGTCCATGGCCTGCGTGACCTCGGCGCAACGCACCTGGCAGCGGGCATAGCAATCGCCATCGGTAGCAACGATGGGCTCAAACGCGGCCAAGTCCGCATAGGCGCCGTCGTCAAACATGCGCACGTCGTAATCCACGCCCGATGCGCGCCCAAACGGACCGACCATCGAAAGCTCCAGCGCGTCTTTCTTGCTAATCACGCCCACGCCATGCAGGCGCTCGCCGCAGCTGTTGTCGTCCAAAAACGTATGCACCAGGGCCTCGTAGTCAGGACGCATGGCATCGAGCGTCTGGACAATGCCCGCCAGCTCGGAGTCCTCGATATCGTGCTTAAGGCCGCCGATCTCGTTAATCGACAGAATCACGCGCCCGCCGCAAGTGCTCTCAAAGATCTTGAGAATCTGCTCGCGCAGGGTCCATGACCGATAGAACAGCGCCTCGAAGCCAAAGGCGTCGGCGAGCAGGCCCAGCCACAGCAGATGCGAGTGAATGCGCGAAAGCTCATGCAGAATGGTGCGGATATACTGCACGCGACCAGGCACCTCGATGCCGAGCATGCCCTCGCAGGCGCTGGCATAGCCGCAGCTATGGCCCACGGCGCAGATGCCGCAGATGCGCTCGGCAATGTAGCCAAACTGATGCATATCGCGCTTTTCGGTGAGCTTCTCGAGTCCGCGGTGCACAAAACCGATCTGCGGAATTGCCTCGATGACGCGGTCGTCCTCGATCACCAGGTCCAGATGAAGCGGCTCGGGCAGTACCGGGTGCTGCGGGCCAAACGGAATAACGGAGCGATGAGCCATGGACCTTACGCCTCCTT
>JAIHVJ010000441.1 GCA_022720335.1 Collinsella sp. | reverse complement strand
GGCGCTCCCGGTCGATCATGGCCGCGTGCTGGCAATCTGTCCTTCGGTTGCCGACTACGAGCGCGAGCTTGCCGTCTTGGTGCTTCCGTTTTTGGATGGCTCGTCGATTGACATTGACTTTGCATCCAGTGGCCAAAAGCTTGGATCCATTCGCCTCGATAGCCGTATGGCTAAGCTGGAATCCAAGATCAACTACAAGGCAAAGCCTGTGCTGTGTGCGCTTATCCGCGATGCGCAGCGCGGCGAGCGCTGCGGCCGCTACGAGATCGATGCCGTCCGTTATCTTCCGGCCGATTCGGGTGCTGTGTGGCGCTACGAGGTCACATGGTCGGGAGACTCCCAGTGCACGCCCCAGCTTGAGATACTCGATACGCATATGAATGTCATCGATGCCACGGTTCATATGTTCGAGTCGCAGGTCGACGTGCCGCAGCAGAACGGATGCCGCGTCAATAAAACGTATCTGAGCGTGGAGATGCCCGAGGACATTCGAGACTTTGTCGCGATTGCAACTGATCCCGTGGGCCAGATCCAGAGCGGTTTTTGCGCCATGGATGGCCGCCTGTACAACGGTATGGTCGACGACAGCTGGAACCGCATGAAGGATGCGCGCGCGGATGATGCGGCCTATCGCCGTTGGTTTGAGCAGCATCGCGCAAAGCCGGGCGACTTGGCGTGCCAACGTGTCGCTTCGGCGGCCTTTGCCTATAGACCGCTCGTGAGCATTGTGGTGCCGTGCTACAAGACCGATCTGGTCTACCTGCGCGAGCTGCTGGACTCGGTGCTCGCCCAAAGCTATGACAACTGGGAATTGCTGCTTATGGACGCCTCGCCCGAATGGGATGCGGTTGCCAATCTTGCGGCTGGCGTCAACGAGGAGCGCGTCCGTCGTGTTGAGCTGCCTGGTAACGGCGGCATTGTGGTCA
Organism: Collinsella sp.; assembly: GCA_022720335.1. Classification (GTDB taxonomy): domain Bacteria; phylum Actinomycetota; class Coriobacteriia; order Coriobacteriales; family Coriobacteriaceae; genus Collinsella. The sequence goes on along the minus strand of JAIHVJ010000441.1, from coordinate 143 downwards.
ACACCAACGCGGGTATTCAGCAAGCGACTGGAGACTACATCGCGTTCTTGGACCACGATGACATCCTGGAACCGGACGCGTTATTCCAGTATGTTTCCGCGCTGAATAAGGCGGCCGAGGGCGAGCGCCCTCAGGTCCTATTT
>JAIHVJ010000112.1 GCA_022720335.1 Collinsella sp. | reverse complement strand
GGTCGAGGCGGCATAGGATATCAACCGTATTCCAGATTCCAGTACGCCGGGCCGACTCACTTCGGATCGGGCGCTACACCAACTTTCTCGACACTACCGATTTGTTGGCATACGGGAACGATTTGCTCGATCTCTAAGTTCGCGGATCCGTCGACGATGGGCAACAGGGAAAGCGCGTAGTCTTGTGCTAGGTCTGATGTAAAAGCGACGGATGAGTTTGAGTCGGCAGCGAATACTCTTGTTGGGCGTGACGCGGATAAGCCGATGATCGAGGCTAGGCCGAGAAGAAACGAGCGACGTGATTGAACTCTGGGCATAATGTCTCCTGCCTATGGGGGGCAATATGCTGTCATTTTATTTGCTACATAATACAATCTAATTCGGATTAAGGTAAATGGATGGAATTGCTCGATAAATGGTAGTGATTAGCGGACCGGTATCGCGATCCTCGTCACATACGCCCCCGGGTCGTCGCTGATGATGTCGTCGATTAGGGCGATCTCGCGCGAGGGACCGGCGGGTGTCAGGTTGCGCTCGCGCATATAGCTGAGCAGCTGCTCATAGCGTGGGGTTGCTTGCCCGTGCGTGCCGCGAAAGCTAATGGTCAGGCAGCGCGCGGCGGGTCGCGTCTCGAGGTCGCCCACGTAATCATCGGTGTCATCGAGCAGCAAAAAGACCTCGTCGTAGCCATCAAAGTCGCCGGCGGCGAGGCGCTCGGCGCTAATCCCAACGCCCAAGTTGCCCAGAAAGACAAAGGTCTCGTGCTGGCCCTTCTGCAGCTGACGAATCTGCCACTCCAGCGCATAGGCGTCGGTAGGCTTGACGCGTTCGCGCAATACGGCGCAGCGAAGCTCGGGCGCATCGATTGCGCAAATGGTATCGAGCTCGGTGTTCAGGGCATTGTGAAGCAGGGCAAGCCGGTTGTCGATCTTGCGCGACACGCGCTCCAGCTCGCGGCGCTTGCGCTCGATGAGCTCCTGCTGCTGAGCCAGCTGCCGCTGCATAAGGTTCACGTCGCGCGTGGTCACAAACTCACGGATTAGCGCGAGCGGCAAGTCGAGAACACGCAGGTGGCTGATGGTGTTGAGAGTGGAGAGCTGCCGCGATCCGTAGTAGCGGTACCCACTCGCCGGATCGATGTGTGCCGGGTCCAGCAAGCCCATCTGCTCGTAATGGCGCAACGTGCCCACGCTTAGGTTAAACAAGCGCGCCACCTCGCCAATGCGGAGCAGACCCTCGGTATGTTCAGTTGGCGAGTCGGTCGTGGCGCCGCTCCTTTCAATGGACGGGGAAGGGGCGCCGAGGTCGTACGACGCAAACGATCCTCTACGCTGCCAACTTGTCAAAAGCCCCACGCCGGTTGAGCACGGTAAACGCGACAACACAGATGACTGCCGACAAAATCGAGCCGCATGGCGAAGCGATGCCCATGGGAAACAGCGTGTTGGAATAGGCGTTCGACAGCAGCCACGCGCCCGGCACGCGAATGAGCGCCACGGCCAGCACGTTGTGCGCAAAGCCGATGTAGCTCTTGCCATACGCAGCGAAAAAGCCGCTAAAGCAAATGTGGATGCCGGCAAAGATTGCATCGAAAATATAACTGTGCATATAGCCGGTACCGGCCGCGACCACCGCGGGGTCCTTGGCAAAAAAGCCGATAAACGCCGGCGCCACCAGCCACATCAGCACCGTGATCAGGCAGCCGTACACCACCGAGATGGTCATGGCGTCCTTGAGCACCTGACGCGCGCGGTCGCCCTTGCCCGCGCCGGCGTTTTGCGCCGTGAGTGCGCTGACGGTGGCACCCATGGAACTCGGCACAATGAACAAAAAGCTGATCATCTTCTCGACCAGGCCCACGGCGGCGGCGTCGACCAGACCGCGGTGGTTGGCGATGACGGTGATAAACATAAACGCCACCTGGATGCAGCCGTCCTGCACGGCCACGGGCACGCCGATCTTAAGAATGCTGCCGAGCACCTCGGGCTGGGGGCGCAGGTCGCTGCGCTTAACGTGGATGTTCGTACGGCGGCTCTTAAGCCACACGAGCGCGAGCGCAACGCTGGCCGTCTGCGCGGTTACCGTGCCGAGCGCCGCGCCCACGGGGCCGAGCCCCATGTGGCCGATGAACAGAAAGTCGAGCGCGATGTTGATGATGCATGCCACGCCGATCACGTACATGGGCGAGCGCGAATCTCCCAGCCCGCGAAAGATGGCCGAGAGGATGTTGTATGCGGCGATAAAGGGAATGCCGACAAAGCAGATACGCAGGTAGGCGGCGGTTCCTTCGACCGCCTCGGCCGGCGTGCCAATGAGAGCCACGATCTGCGGGCAAAGCGCGAGCAGGACAGCGGCCAGCACCACCGAGACACCCATAAAGAGCGTGATGGTGTTGCCGATGGCGGCCTCGGCGCGGTCGAAGCGGCGGGAACCCACGGCGTGGCCGACGATGACCGTCGTTCCCATGGCCAGGCCCACGAGCGTCACGGTAATGATGTAAAGCGTCTGCGCGCCGTTGCCCACGGCGGTGATGCCGGCGGCACCGCTAAACTGTCCGATAAAGTACAGGTCGGCCATGCCGTAGAGCATCTGCAAAAAGTACGAGAGCATATAGGGCAGGGCGAAAACCGCGATGGTCTTGAGGACATTACCGCGTGTGAGGTCGTGTTCCATGGGCGGGACTTTCTGGCTTGGTTCGTTTACGTACCAGTGTAGTGAAAACCCTACAACGATTGTAGAGTCAAGGTCCATGTTGCCGGTGGAGCGAATAATTCTCGCCTTCAATCATTTCGGTTTGAATACGGTCGCGCGCCGCGCGGGCTTAGCGCCTGCGTCGGCCTTATAGAAATCGATTTCGGAACACTTGACACCATCGCTCGGCGCGCAATAATACGTGCGTTTGCGAACAACGTTTGATGGGGGATGAACCTGCGTGCGCAATCTCAAAATCTTGTTTTCCTATTTGGGGGCATACCGTCGCGATGCCATACTCGGCGTGATGTTCGTTTCGGTCGAGACCGCGCTTGAGCTGTTTATCCCGGTCATCATGGCCAACATCATCGACGTGGGCGTGCCCACGGGCGACGTCAACTACATGCTGCTGCAGGGCGCGTGCATGCTGGTGTGCGCGGTGTTTTCGCTGGTACTGGGCTTGGGCTACGCGCGCACGTCCGCCCGTGTCGCATCGGGCCTGGGCGCTAACCTGCGCGAGGCCGAGTATCGCAAGATTCAGACGCTCGCCTTTGGCAACCTGGACAACTACGACGCCAGCTCGCTTGTCACGCGCATGACCACCGACATCACCGTCATCCAAAACGCCATCGGCAACGGCTTTCGCCCCATGGTGCGCGGACCGGTGACACTCATCGTCGGTCTGGCCTACGCCTTGGTGTTGTCGCGCCCGCTTGCCACGGTCTTCGCAATTATTCTGCCCGTGCTGGCGATCGTGCTGGGCGTCATCACCTACCGTGTGAGCCCGCTCTACCGCCAGCTGCAGACTTCGATGGACCACCTCAACGGCGTGGTGCAGGAAGACCTCACCGCCGTGCGCGCTGTGAAGGCGTATGTGCGCGCCGAGCACGAGGAGGCCAAATTCGACACCGTCAATACCGAGCTCGCGCACACGGCGACGAAGACTTTCGGCAACGCCGTGCTCAATCTGCCGGTGTTTCAGCTGTCGATGTACGTGGCAGCCATCTCCATCCTGTGGATCGGCGGACGCATGATTATTGCCGGCGAGCTGGGCGTGGGCTCGCTCACGGGCTTTATGAGCTACGTGCTGCTGATCATGAACTCGCTCATGATGATTTCCAACGTGTTTTTGCTGCTTACGCGTGCACTCGCCAGCGTGGAGCGCATCTCGCGGGTGATTGACGAGCAGTCGCTCATCCAGGCGCCTGCGGCAGATGCGGCCGTGTGCGAGGTCGCCGACGGAAGTGTCGAGTTCCGCGACGTGTCGTTTAAGTACCGCGCGGATGCTGCCGAGGACGTGCTCGAGCATATCGACCTTCGCATCGAGCCGGGCTCCACGGTGGGCGTGCTCGGCGGCACGGGCTCGGGCAAGAGCTCGCTCGTGCAGCTCATCGCGCGCCTGTACGACGCGACCGAGGGCGCCGTGCTCGTGGGCGGGCGCGATGTGCGCGACTACGACCTGGTCGCCCTGCGCGATTCCGTGGGTATTGTGCTGCAAAAGAACGTGCTGTTTACAGGCACCGTGCGCGAGAACCTGCAGTGGGGCGCGCCCGATGCCACCGACGAGGAACTGCTGCGTGCCTGCCGCGCGGCGTGCGTGGACGAGTTCCTGGACCGCATCGGCGGGCTCGACGGCGAGTTGGGCCAGGGCGGAGCCGGTGTTTCGGGCGGGCAGAAGCAGCGCCTGTGCATCGCACGCACGCTGCTCAAGCATCCGCGCGTGCTCATTTTTGACGACTCGACCAGCGCGGTCGATATGGCGACCGACGCCAAGATCCGCGAGCGCATCGCGCAGATTCCCGATACGACCGTGATCATCATCGCCCAGCGTATCGCGAGCGTGATGGATGCCGATCGCATTGTGGTTCTGGACGACGGCCGTGTCCATGGCGTGGGCACGCATAAGGAGCTGCTGGCGGCTGACAACATCTACCAGGAGATTTACGCCTCACAGATGGAGCTCGCGGGGGATACGACCTCAGATGCCCCGGCCCGAGAAGGGGGTGAGCGCCATGCCTAAGACATCAGCTCAAGCCCGTCCGGCCAATCTGGGACAGACGCTCCGTCGCCTGCTCTCCTATATGGGCCACGCCAAGTTCTCGCTGCTCGCGGTGGGCGTGCTCGCCTCCATCGCCGCCATTGCGAGCCTTGCCGGCACCTATATGGTGCGCCCCATCGTTAACGGCCTGGCTACGGGCGGGGAGGAGCTGCTCACCAAGCAGGTTCTCTTTACGGCCGCCATCTACGCCGCGGGCGTGCTCTCGGCCCTGGGCTACTCGCAGATTATGGTGCGCGCAGCCCAGCGCGTGGTGTCCGACATTCGCCGCGACCTGTTCGCGCACATTCAGACGCTGCCGCTCAGCTATTTCGACAGCACACGCTCGGGCGACATCATGAGCTTTTTTACCAACGACGTCGACACGGTCTCCGAGGCGCTCAACAACAGCTTTGCCAACGTGATTCAGGCGACGATCCAGGTGATCGGCACCACGGCCATGCTCATCATCCTCAATTGGCAGCTCACGATTATCACGCTCGTGTGCGACGCGGCCATTGTGCTGTACGCGCGCTACTCGGGTATTCGCTCCAAGCGTTTCTTTGCCGCCCAGCAGGCATCGCTCGGCGACTTGGACGGATATGTCGAGGAGATGGTCTCGGGTCAAAAGGTCATCAAGGTCTTTAACCACGAGCAGGCCAACGTGGCCGGTTTTGACGCGCGCAACCAGGAGCTGCGCCGCACCGGTGGCGCCGCGCAGGCCTACGCCAACTCGATGGTGCCCATGACCGTGGTGATCGGGTATGCCAACTACGCGATCGTTGCGGTGGCGGGCGGCATGCTCTGCATCAACGGCCTGGCCGACGTGGGCGCGCTCGCGAGCTACCTGGTCTTTGTACGTCAGGCGGCCATGCCCATCAACCAGTTTACGCAGCTGGGCAACTTCTTGCTCAACGCGCTGGCCGGTGCCGAGCGTCTGTTTGCCGCAATGGACCTGCAGCCCGAGGTGGACGAGGGCTGCGTGGAGCTGGTGCAGACGGGCGAGTCCGCATGGGCGTGGAAGATTCCCGAGGGCCGTGGCGTGGGCACGTACGGACATCTGCACGACGTGGCCTCGGTCGATGACGCGGGTCGAGCGGTGGCGGCCGACGGCACCGAGCTTGTGACCGGGTTGGTGCCGCTCGCCGGCGACGTGCGCTTCCATGCCGTGGACTTTTCCTACGTGCCGGGCACGCGCGTGCTCACGGACCTCAACCTGTTTGCCAAGCCGGGGCAAAAGATCGCTTTTGTGGGTTCGACAGGCGCCGGAAAGACGACCATCACCAACCTCATCAACCGCTTCTACGAGGTCGATGACGGCGAGATCACGTACGACGGCATCGACGTCAAGCACATCGCC
>JAIHVJ010000440.1 GCA_022720335.1 Collinsella sp. | reverse complement strand
TTCGGCGCCTGGGTGGACCTGCGCGAGGGCAGCGCGCCACCTTCGGCAAGGTCTACACGACCGTGCTGGACCCCTCCAGGGCCATCTACGTCCCGCGCGGCGTGGGCAACTCCTTCCAGGCGCTCGAGGACGGCACCGCCTACACCTACCTGGTGGACGCCCACTGGTCCCTCGAGCTGAAGAGGACCTACACCTTCGTGAACCTCGCCGACCCGGAGCTCGCCATCGAGTGGCCCATCCCGCTCGATGAGGCCACCGTATCCGAGGCCGACCTCAACCACCCGATGCTCAGGGACGTCGTCCCCATGGCGCCGAGGCGCACGCTCGTCACCGGCTGCAACGGCCAGCTGGGCCGCGCGGTCCGCAAACTGGCGGAGGGGCGCGGCGTAGCCAAGGACTTCGACTTCTGCGACATCGACACCTTCGACATGTCAGACCCGGATGCCTACTCCAAGTACGACTGGTCGCTCTACGGCACCGTGATCAACTGCGGCGCCTACACGGCGGTGGATAAAGCGGAGGCCCCCGAGGGCCGCGTGACCGCCTGGAAGGCCAACGCGACGGGGCCGGCGCTTCTCGCCCGCACCTGCGCCGAACACGGCATCACGCTCGTCCACGTGTCCAGCGACTACGTCTTCGACGGCATGGCCGAGGTCCACTCCGAGGACGAGCCCCTCAGCCCGCTCTCCGTCTACGGCCAGACCAAGGCAGCCGGCGACATCGCCGTTGCCGTCTGCCCGCGCCACTACATCATGCGCAGCTCCTGGGTCATCGGCGAGGGGCACAACTTCGTCAAGACGATGAAGGGCCTGTCCGACCGCGTCGCCGACCCCGAGGACGGGCTCACGCGGGTCACCGTCGTGGACGACCAGCTGGGCCGCCTGACCTTCACGCGCGACATGGCCGCCGCCATCTTCCACGTTTTGGACGCGATGGCCCCCTACGGCACCTACGACTGCACGGGCTCCGGCGCCGTGAGGAGCTGGGCGGACATCGCCCGCGCCGTCTTCGAGGCCGCCAACGGCAACGGCGACAGGGTCGTGCCGGTCAGCACCGCCGACTACTACGCCGG